>DCTS01000029.1:14326-15020 GCA_002329645.1 Lachnoclostridium sp. UBA1434
TACGCAGGTCATAGTCATTATACATGACTTACAGTAACGAACATTAGAAAGGTGTAGCCAAATAGGCTGCGCCATTTGTTTATATGGGGATTTTAAACATACATAATATATGCACATATGTATTTATGCATTAGACGACTAAATTGTAATCTCTACATTCTATGCTTTAGGCTGTATTGATATATTATATATGGATTTATGGTTATATATGGTATATAATTAGATAAATGTAAGTACAATTTTTTACAAGTTTTATAGGTATAAAGGGGAGAGTAAGAATGTCAAAAAATGCAGTGAATTATTTTGAAAACATAATCATACCACTAATTCAAGCAAATTATCCCAATATCATATCAGATATGGATATAATGATATTAGGCTCTGTTGGATTAGGAATTGATGATGAGATTTCTGATATTGAAGCTTCTATATATTTAGATGATGTAATATGGAATAATCAAGGGAAACAATTACAATTATTATTAAATGATTCTCTTGCTAAAACTAATAAGTGGAAGAGAGAAGGCTCGATTCTATGTGTCCATCCAGTTTCTTGGCTGCTAGACGGTAGTGCCAATAAATTCCTATCTAATAATGATAATTTACCTTGGGAAAATATATCTTTTGAAACTTTATTTACAATGCAGAAGAATACTATAATTTTAAATTCTAAAGGAATATTAAAATATTTACG
>DCTS01000060.1 GCA_002329645.1 Lachnoclostridium sp. UBA1434
AATGCCCGAGTCAATCTCGTCGAAAATAAGGGTTCTTATCTCATCCCTGTCGGCAAGTACGGATTTGATTCCAAGCATTATCCTGGACAACTCGCCGCCTGAGGCAATCCTTGACAGGGGTTTAAGCTCTTCTCCGGGGTTGGTGGATATGATAAACTGTGCATCATCGTATCCGTTGGGTCCGTATTCATCTCTTTTTTCAAAAACCATTTCAAATCTTACATCAATGAAATTAAGGGATGTAAGAGCCTGCCTTATCTTCCCGGTCAATTCTTCTGCGCTTCGCTTTCTGATGCCGGACAGCTTGTCAGAAAGTGCCGACAGCCTGGCTTCCTCTTTATCAAGAGATTTCTTAAGCTCCTCCATATAGGTATCATAATCCCTGTAGCGCTTAAGCTTTTCCTCACATTCCCTTTGATGCCCGATAATTCTATCTATTGAACTGCCATATTTGTGCTTTAGATGATTAATCAAATCCAGGCGTTTGGTTACCTGGTCAAGCTCCTCTTCACAATTATCCATATCCGAAAGGTATTGCGAAAGGCTTCTGTTGTAATCGTTAAGAAGGGAATCGATATCTGTCAGCTGTGCCATAATACTCCCTATCGACTCGTCATAATCGGCAAGCCTGGTAAGCTGCCTTAAGGCCCTTCCCGTTATATCTCCTGCGGCTCCGGCTTCATATCCTGTCAGTCTGTATACTGCCTGAAGCCCTTCGGAAATAGTATTGGCATTAGCAAGCCGCTTAAAGGAGGCTGCAAGCTCTTCATCCTCACCCGGTATCAGCCTTGCTTTCTCAATCTCTTCTATCTCATACTCAAGAAAGGATATCTCTCTAAGGCGCTTCTCCTCGTCAATACCGGCGGCTTCATATTCCTGTTTAAGCCTTGAATATTCAACGTAGCTTTGCCTTAGATCCTGCTTCAGGCTCCCGATCTCTTCCCGGGCATACCTGTCCACTATATCAAGATGCTTTTCCTTATGTAAAAGCGACTGGTGCTCATGCTGACCGTGCAAGTCTATTAGAAGGCCTGCTATTTCAGAAACTGCCGCCTGTGTTACATTTTCACCGTTTATCCTGCATATGCTCCGGCCGGGCATTATCCTGCGAGATATTATGATTTGATTTCCCTCTATCGGAAGACCCAGCTCACTCATCCTGTCAAATACCGCTTCATCATCCGATTCAAAGACAAGCTCCACCAACGCATAGTCCGCACCGCTTCGCAGTACATCCCTGGACACCTTTGCGCCAAGCGCTGCATTTATAGAGCCGACAATAATGGATTTTCCGGCTCCCGTTTCTCCCGTAAGAATGTTCAAATGGTCCTTAAATAATACCTCCACCTCATTTATAATAGCAAAGTTTTTTACATGCAGGCTTACCAGCAAGCGGCATCCTCCTAACTGTCTGAAGTATTTCATTAGCATAATATCAACATGAATTTTATTATTGAATTGTATCATATCGCACCTGTTTAATCAATAATTGCAAAAAGCAGTCTTGAATTTTTGAATAATACGCCAAAACCTGCTTGTTGCATATGACATTTTGTACAAGCTTACCTTAGCTATGTGTAAGGAAGTATAATACTCAAAATGGCAAATATAAAAATGGGATTTCCGGTTTTACAACAGGAAATCCCATCGAATATTTTATATCATTTTTATAAGCTGTTAACACATGCAGTTAACCCTGACCTATCTTTACAACCTTAAGCTTACAGGTAAGCGTCCTGCCGTTGACCTTTGCTGTTATTGTAGCAGTTCCGGTAGCTCTTGAGCTTACAGCAATAGTATTGTTATTAACCCTCTTAAGCTCTGCTATATTCCTGTTGCTGATATCCCATGTGACGTTACTTGTTGCTCCATCGACAGTCAGATATGTGTAGGTCGTATATTGCTCAAGAGTCAGCTCGGTTATATTAAGTCCTATTACCGTTACCTCGACGACAGCAGTCCTGCCCGAGTCGGTCATTACGGTAATGATTGCCGTTCCTACTGATCTTGCGGTAATCTTGCCGGTTTTGGAATCCACCCTGGCAACCGATGCATTGTCTGTGCTCCAGGTTATGCTATCGGTTGAATCAATCGGATTGGTAGTTGCCTTAACAACCTTCTCTTCACCGGGGACCATGGTAAGCTTTTTATCCACCAGGGTAACACCGGTGGCAGGGACCCGCTTGTTGACCGTCACATAGCACATGGCTTCCTTTCCGCTTCCATCCTGTGCTCTTGCGGTTATTGTGGCATTACCCTGACTTAACGCTGTTATGACACCGTCTTCATCTACAAGCAGGATCTTGGGATCGCTTGAGATCCAGGTTACCGATTTATAGGTTGTATTCTTAGGTGTAATTGTTGCCTTAAGCTCCCGGGTATCTCCCACATACATTGATAAGATGGTCTTATCCAGTGTTATCCTGGTTGCCGGTACAACCACCTCCACCTCACATTCAGCCTTAACCTTGCTTCCGTCCTGTGCAACAGCGGTTATAATCGCAAAGCCGGTCTTTACACCTGTTACCTTTCCTTTGCTGTTCACTGTTGCAACGCCTGGATTGCTGGATTGCCAGGTTACATTCTTGTTGGATGCGGTTTGCGTAGATACCGTTGCTTCAAGAGTAATGCTCTTATTCACTGCAAGCATTATGCTTTCATGGTCGAGCTTGATTGTGGTTATAAGCTCCAGTACGGTTACAATACAGGTTGCCGTATATCCTCCGTCTACTGTTGTGCATGTGATGAGTGTTGTACCTCCCGAAAGCCCTTCTATTACGCCTTCAGCGGATATTGATGCCACCTCCGGACGGGAGCTCTTCCATATAACTGACGAATTGGTTGCTTCACTGGGAGACAGCGATACCTTCAGGGTAAATGACTCTCCTTTATATATGGTCTTCTCGTCAAAGTTTAGAAGCAGCCCTTTAACCGGCTGTGTAACGGTCAGCTTGCAGATGGCTATCCCGCTTCCCTCGGTCCTTATCATTATTAATGCCTGTCCGGCTTCACGTGCTGTAATCTCACCCTCCTGGTTGACTATTGCAACTCTCGTATCACTGGATTCCCAGATAATTTTACCTTCAGTACTGTCTGAGGGAAGAAGCTCGGCTTTCATCTTATATGTTTCACCGGCCCGCATCGTCAGCTCCGTTTTCTCAAGTCTGACATCGGTTGCCTTTCTATTTACCTCTATATTGCAATATTCAGTAAATGCACCGTCCACTGTTTTTATAACTATTACGGTGGTTCCCACGCTTCTGGCAGTGATTCTTCCCGAATTATCCACGGTAGCAACATTACTGTTCATGGAAGTCCAGGTAACAGCAGAATTGGTTGCATTGGATGGAAGGACTGTATAAGACAATCTTGCAGTTTCTCCCACATACATTACCTTATCCTTTTCATCCAGCGCTACCGAGACAACCGGTATATGAACTGTTATATTGCACATTGCCGTTACTGCCGGATTATCAGCTGAGGTTGCAATTATTGTGACTGTTCCGGGCTTAAGTACGGTTACCATTCCGTTGCTGTCAACTCTTGCAACCGTCTGGTCTGTGCTTGTAAAGGTAACCAGCTTGTTCTGGGCATTTTCAGGATATACGGTAGCCCTTAGCTGCAGTCTGCGGGTGTTCATATCCATGGTCACTGAGGTTTCAGATAACACTATGCTGGTTACAGGCTGCCTGACGTTGACATGGCAGTAGCCTATGACAACATTATCCTGATTGATTGCCGATATTACGGCATATCCGCCTGCAACTCCCTGAATAGTGGCCGTAAGGCCGCTGGTCTCGATAATTCTTACCACATCCGTATTGGATGACTTCCACACCAGCTTTGCCCCCACAATGCTGGGCGTGAGGCTGGCATGCAGAGTCTGATACTGTCCTGTATGCAAGCTAAGCTCCCTGGGCTCTATCGTTATGGAGGTCACGGACTGTATAACATTTATTTCACAGGTGGCGGTCTTAACGATGCCGTTAATTGTCTGGGATGCGGTGATATAAGCTATACCCGGCCTTATACCCGTAACCAGTCCTTCTTCTACCCTGGCTATGGCCGGATCACTGCTGCTCCATGTAATCGGATATGTCGGATCGGTTACAATTGCATGCAGCATCAGGGTTCCGGATGTATAAAGGGATGCGTTAGCCATGCTCAGCTTTATGGCATCTATTACATTAATATTAATATCTATCTCCACATCCACGTAACCGCTGTTGATAGCATCGTCCTCAAAAAGATCCATTTCGGTGCGGTATACAAGTCTCAGTCTGACAAAGCCATTCCTTTTTGCTGTAATGATTCCATCCTGGCTTATCTGGGCAATGTTTGGATTGCCTTGTATATATGAAAAGGTAAATATATTGATGCCGGGAATATTGGAATTATCCAATATGCTGTAGGTATCACCCACGGACATAATAATGTTCCGGGAGCTCACATCAATGGGTACGATTATTTTCATATAAGCATATGGCGCATTGGTACCCCTGTCGAATTCTTCATCAGCGAAGGCATATATCTCATATGTACCGGCCTTAACATTGCTGAAGACCACATTGCCGCTGTATGTACTTATAGAATAGGTTAGCTTGTTGCTTGCAGGCGACAGAATACTTCCGTTACTTAAGTCACGTACTACCCATTTTAGATTCCGGGCTGCTGTTGCATTAGATACCAATACAAAGTTTGAAGGTACATCAATAGCGGGAGATGCATTCCTGTCATCATTTACGGATGTCTCATCATGGTGTACTCCGTTTGCATCGTATGACAGGGCAAATGTCGGCTGAACTACCACCATCAGAGTGGCTGACAGATTCATGTCCTGAGATGATGCTGTCTCCGTCGTAACCGTAATAACAGAGCATCCGGCTCCGACAGCCGTAAGCAGGCCGTCTTCATCAACAGTAACGACATCCTCATTCTCGCTTTCCCATGATACCCTTGCCTGTATGGCAGAACCGGTTACGGTACCTTGTCCGCCAGTCGGCACATAATCCACGTATTTAAGATATACCTGCTTTGTACTTCCGATATTATTAAGCACCGCAATTCTTTGCCTGATTGTGGTTGCCATTATTGTACCGGTCCTTTGATAATCTATTTCAAGGCCCACCTTTACCAGACAGCTTACGGAAAAGGTGCTGGAGCCATATCCAATTATCGCCGTTATTGTTGAATAACCCGGGCCCACCCTGACAAGCTTGATGAAATTAGCATTTGGTGTGGTTTCAACCCTCACTACACCCGGCTCGGAACTCACCCACGTAACACTGGTTGAAGGATCCCATGTTCCTGCCGTGACGCTAAGAAGAGCCTCGGGGGTTTTCATCTCAAATTCTGATCCGAGATCCTGCTGTCTCCCGTCAAATACAAAATAATACTGATCAGGCAGGTTAACACCGGAAGCTTCTGCATAGCCATCCGGGATAAACAGCATGACTACCGTTATCAGAAGCATGAGAATAGAAGCAGCTCCAACCTTTTTCATCCTTGACATTTTGTACCTCCTAATACTTTTTCCTACTATATATCGGCATTTTAGAAACACTTTCTTAGTTTTATTTTATTCTATACTGGGAATTATAAATGTAATATTTGGCACTTGTGTGACAAAATACCTGTTAATAATAATCGTGATCATTTTTATAGTTAAAAATATTCATGAATCTAACAAACAGGCCGGGCACATGCCCAGCCTGAAATAATTCTGATAGAGTGAATTTTCTATAAAATCTTATGCTATTCTCCTGTTTTGCCTGTTTAATCCGAGAACCTGTTTTACTGTTTCATAATGAACTTACTAAAATTTTTAAGTATGGGTGTGCTTACGGTAGCCCTCCCTGCGGAAACGGGTAAAAAAGAATATGGATCTGCACAACCAGTCTATAGACATGGCTATATATACCCCTAAGACCCCTAATCCAAATACCAATACAAGTACATAGCTGAAGCCAATTCTCCATATCCACATTGATGCTATTGATACCACCATAGTAAATTTAACGTCATTCGCCGCCCTAAGGGCATTGGGCAGTGCAAATGCTATAGGCCAGAGCAGCGCTGCCATTATGCAATAGTATGTTAACAGCTCCGCCGAAAGCTTTGCCGTCTCACCGCTTACATCATATATGCCTATTATTGCGGGTATCAGGACTAAGATAAGCACAGNNAGACAGAGCCGCCATAATCAGATATACAGCCTTCATAAGCTTATATGTATACATCTTCACTGCCTTAAAATCTCCGGCGCCTACACATTGTCCAACTACTGTAATCAGTGCAAGACCCACAGCAGAGCCCGGCAGCACACATAAGCCGCTTATTGCTGCCGCTATGGCATTGGCAGTAATTGACGTAGTTCCTAATGTGGCAATTATCCCCTGCACAAATATTTTCCCTACCTGGAACACACTGTTTTCCATCCCGTTAGGGATGCCTATTTTCAGTATTCTCTTAATCATATCCTTATCAGGTTTAAAACCGGCAATATCTCCGATATGTATAGGCAGCTCCTTTTTTCTAAGAAGAAACATCAACGTAACCGCAGCAAATATCCTGGAAGCAAGAGTTGCTATAGCCGCTCCTGCTACACCCCAACCCATACCGAATATAAGAATTGCATTGCCGACAATATTAATTATGTTCATTATAATGGCTATGATCATGGTGATCTTTGAGTTGCCCATGCTCCTGAACAAAGCCGCACATGCATTGTAGACTGCTATGAAGGGAAAGGACAATGCTGTAAAAAATATGTATGTCAGGGCATAATCCATTACTTCAGCCTCAACACTTCCAAACAGCAGCTTAAGCATGGCACTGCGGCCAAGCAGAGTAATAAGCATTATGAATAATGAAAGCATGAAGCTGGACAGAATAAGCTGCTCTCCCGATTTGCAGGCCGAATCGCTCTTCTTCTGACCGAGAAATTGTGCGGATACAACCGCTCCGCCGGTTGCCATGGCTCCAAATAATCCGATAAGAAGCAAATTGATAGAATCAACCAGGGATACACCCGAAACTGCAGCCTCTCCCACACGCGCCACCATCATTCCGTCAGCCATGCCCACCGTTACAGCAAGTGTCTGTTCTATTATTAAAGGTATTATTAGCTTTACCAGGTCTTTTCTGGAAAACATACGACTCTCCGTTTCAAAACAACCATTGCGAAAAAGGTTGAATTGTAGTTTATCACAGTTGCCTTATAAAATCAAATGTAAATACCTATAATAAAAAGTATTTTTATGAATTCAACAAAGAGTTTATTTGAATTTCCATAAGGATTTTGTATATATTTTTGTAATAAAAAAGCACCGGACAAAAGCCCGATGCATTGACATCTCGTATCAGTATTCCCTCATTAGTTTTTTATAAAGGCGCTTTCCCTCCTGGGGGTTGGATATCTTTTCATTTTCAATGACAATCCTTCTGAAAAGATTCTTCTGCATCCTTTCAGCCCTTGGCCTTGTCTTCTTATTCCTGCTTAATGCAATTATCCTGTTAGCGTAATCTGTTTCCTTTTTGGTATAAGCCTCCTCGGAAATTGAAATATCCTTCATGCCAAATTCTATCAGCTTAGCCACATTAAGCATCTCTACAAGGCTTAAGTTATTAATCTCCGCATCTCTTGCCTTATTTCTCCTGCTCTTTATGATATTTAAGGACACCTTCCTGTGTCCGGATTTACTTGCCTGCTTAGCTATTATCATTCAATCACCGGCCTTTCTCTCCACCACTTCTATTATACCATGCAGTAAATCCTTAAGCAATATTACGTCAAATTCACCTGCCTCCAGTTTTTCAATCCTGTATTCGACAGAATTATCACTTGCACATTGAAACTTCTCAACCTCTATACATTTGTGTTTTACCTTATCAGTATATATTATGTATATTACCGGAAAGAATGATTCATATTCAGCCTTTGAAACAATATCGCAGATTTCTCTAAGCTGCTCTTCTGTTATTACCCCCTCTTTTCTCTTAATGTATGCGCCGGAAAGTATGCCGGATTTATTCTTATCTATCTCGTATGCATGCCTGTCTCCCGTTTTAATCTGCTCAAGAAACCTCCGGCATATAGTCTGCGGATTAGATGTCGGAGGCTGGACACTTGAGTTAAACTTGGTTGTACACCATACATAATGAGTATTATTATAATACCTTTTTGATATTTTATAAGCCAAATCAATTCCGACCGAGTATAGAACCGGTATATTACCATCAAAAATATCCATGCAAGCACCTCACCCTGCCGAATCATTATTGCCTATAAATATATTAATACAATATTTTACTTTTTGCAATATATATATTACACTTTCAGTTTTGTGAGATATGGCTTTCCATCGGAACATTATTTCCAAAAAAATTCCCGTCGTCAGTTATGACGGCGGGAAGCTCTTTCTATTTCCTATTATACTATATCTTACTCAGCAGGTCGTTCTTCTGCTTAGTTATACCATCTCCGATGTCCACGAACTTTATGCTCTTTGCCAGGTCAATCGACTCTGTTGCCCTGGTAAAATGCTCATCATAAGACATCTTATTGGCCTTTACAGCTCTTCTTTTGGATGAACTTAAAGATTTCGGACCCTTCTTAATCATATAAAGCCACCTCCAGAACAAAACAGCTTTGCTACGTTTACATTATAGCACAAATAGGCTTTTCCATCAATAATTTCTATTAATATTACGAATTATATTTATATAAAACAGAACCCTGATTACCATATTATAAACTTGCGAATTCCATGCCCTGCCAAATAATTTGATACTGTTTTTTATTCAACATATAATCTCATTAAGTTTAGCAAAAAACACTTGTAACCCATCTGTTTGTTGTAAATTGAGCATATTGTTATTATACTATACATATAAGCTATTTATAAACACCGTGTATATTTATTTCCTGCATACCTTGTAAAGGAGGGATAACGTGGACCGTTTCTCACAGGCAGTAATAAGGCATAAAAGGCTCATACTGGCAATATTTTTAGTTGCCGCTGCAATAAGCGCATTACTTATTGCGGCTGTTAACATTAACTATAATATGATTGATTATCTGCCACAGAATGCCCGGTCTACGGTTGCCGTCAGGCTTATGGAGGAGGAATTCGGCACAGGAATGCCCAATGCAAGAGTTATGATATCAGATGTATCCCTGCAGGAGGCTTTGGAATATAAGAAGAAAATCTCCGAAACAGATGGTGTTGTATCGGTAAGCTGGCTTGACGATGTTATCGGAGTTGATACCCTGAAGGCGGTACCCCTTGAATTCCTGGACACATCTGTAATTGAAAGCTATTATAAGGGAAATAACGCCCTGATCAGTTTAGCTGTTGAAAGAGGTAAGGAAACCGATGCGGTAGACACCATCTATGAGCTGATAGGTGAAAGTAACGCTGCTGCCGGAGAAGCCGTCAATATAGCCGAGATACAAAAGATGTCCGTTTCAGAGGTAGTTAATGCAATGCTTTTATTGCTTCCGATTGTAATAATACTGCTTATAATCACAACAACCTCATGGATTGAGCCCATATTATTCCTTTCATCGATAGGTGTGGCTGTAGCTATAAATATGGGAACCAATATTATATTTGACGATGTTTCATATATAACAAGAACGGTAAGTCCCGTGTTGCAGCTTGCCGTTTCTCTTGACTATGCAATTTTCCTGCTGCACAGCTTTAACAAACATCGTCAGACTGTTGAGCCGCCTAAAGCCATGCAGCTGGCCATGAAGGAGTCATTGCCTACTGTAGCCGCAAGTGCCGCCACCACTGTAGTCGGCTTTGCTTCATTGATGTTTATGCGTTTCGGCATCGGCTCGGATCTGGGCATAAATCTATTGAAGGGAGTAATCTTAAGCTTCATATCTGTAATGATATTCCTGCCGGCCTTGACCATGGTTCTCTATAAGGCTATTGATAAAACCAGGCACAGGAAGCTCTTGCCGGATTTTAAGAAATCCGGGCCCTTGCTGATGAAGCTTCGCATTCCCTTTTTAGTACTTGCACTGCTTGTAATGGTGCCGGCCTATCTTGGACAAACCAACACCCGGTTCATGTACGGCATGGGCAATGCAACTCAAGCTTCGAGGGTTGGCAGGGATACCAGGCTTATTGATGAAAAATTCGGCAGGGAGAATATTCTGGCATTGGTGGTGCCAAAGGACAGTACAGGCAGGGAAGAGGAGCTTGTCGACGAGCTTTCCGGGCTTACTCATGTAACAAGTATTGTATCCTACGTAACTTCAGTATCAGGGTCAATCCCGGTGGAATATGTCCCGAAGGAAGCTTACGAGCAATTTTATTCGGATAATTACTCAAGAATAATACTTAATACGGATACCTCCGACGAGGGAACCGATGCGTTTGAGACGGTTCAGGCTGTTATGGATATAACCGCAAAGTATTATGACGAATACTATCTGGCAGGAACTCCCGCCACGCTGTATGATATGAAAAATATTATCTCCTCCGACACAACTTTAATTAATATAGCAGCCATAATAGGTATCTTCATTGTTATACTTCTTACCTTCCGCTCCCTCAGCCTGCCTGTTATACTGCTCTTTACAATAGAAACAGCTATATGGATAAACCTTTCCATACCATATTTTACCGCAAGCTCCATAAACTTTGTCGGGTATCTGATTATCAGCACGGTGCAGCTCGGAGCAACTGTTGATTATGCAATATTATTTACCAATTCCTATCTGAGCAACAGAAAAAGCCTTCCGAAAAAGGATGCCATGAAGGAAACCATAAGCAACAACCTGATTGCGGTTTTAACATCTGCAGCCGTACTTTCCTTTGCAGGCTTTGTCCTGGCCCTGGCTTCCGACAACCCGATTATACAGGAGCTTGGAAAGCTTCTCGGAAGAGGAACATTATTGTCACTGACCATGGTTGCTCTGGTCCTGCCTGCACTCCTTGTGCTGCTTGACGGAGTTGTCAGAAGTACTACTCTGAAAGCCCGTTAATTATATATAGCACTAATTCTCATAAAGCCAGATGACTATATGTATAGTACTAATTATCTTAAAGCCCGTTAACTATATGTATAGTACTAATTCTCTTAAAGCCGCTGACTATATGTATAGTACTAATTCTAATAATAAGACAGGAGGGAAGCTTATGAAAAAGATAATATCCCTTGTATTAACCATCGTATTAATGTTTTTGTATGCAGTTCCTGCGGCTGCAGCGGAAACCCCTTCCCGGAAAGAAGAGGTCATATACGGCATACTTAATCCGGACGGAAGTGTAAAAAACCTGTATGTTGTAAATGTCTTCGAAGGAGGCGACATCACCGACTACGGAGATTATACCGATGTCCGGAATATGACCACTACCGAACAGCTTGTCAAACAGGACGATAAAATTACGGTAGTTACAAAGGCTGAAAAATTCTATTATCAGGGATATCTTGATAAAAAGGATCTGCCCTGGAATATTGATATAAAGTATTACTTAAACGATATGCAGATAACGGCAGATAAGCTTGCCGGCAAAAGCGGCAAGCTTAAAATCACCCTGTCAATTACCCGAAATACTGCTGTTCAACAAAGCTTTTATGAAAATTATGCTCTTCAGGCAGCCATTACCTTAAGCAGCAAGCTGTGCTCCAATATAGTGACTGACGGCAAAGGCGCCATAGCTGAAGCCGGAGGAAAAAAACAGATAAGCTTAACCGTATTGCCCGGAAATCCCTTTGAGGCAAGCGTAACTGCGGACGTACATGATTTTGAAATGGATGCAATAACAATTAACGCAATTCGTATGAACCTGGACCTGGATGTTGACAGCAGCGCATTTTCCGGACAAATATCCGAGCTTACAAAGGCTGCCGGTGAACTTGACACCGGTGCGGGAGAATTGCTTGAAGGTCTTAAGCAATTAGCCGACGGCATGAATGAATATACGGAGGGTTTAAGGGCATACAGGAATGGTATCAGGCAGTTTGCAGACGGCTTCGGGGACTTAAGTGACGGAATTGGCGCGATTGATCTTGGACTTAAGGAGCTTGCAAGCCAGAATGATACTCTGAATGGCGGTGCCATGGCATTGCAGCAGGCAGCCTTCGATGCGGTAAATGCTCAGCTTGCAGGTATGGGGCTTGGTCTTCCCTCACTGACACCGGATAATTACAGCCAACTTCTTTCATCCATACCCAATCTTGTACCTGTAAAGCTTCAGCTTGACGGTGTAATGCAATTTACGCAAGGTTTGAAGGCTTATACGGATGCTGTTGCACAGCTAAGCAAGGGTGCCTCCGGAGCAGCAGGCGGAGCTTCTGCTATTAAGAGCTCCCTGTCTGAATTATATGCATCTGCAGATACGCTATATGGAGCCGCTTCCGACCTTAACACGGCTGTGAAGAGCCTGCGGGACGGCCTTGCCTCCTATAAGGAGGGAACCCAGCAATTCAAAGACTCAACCTCCGGAATGGATACGGATATAGATGAGCAAATCGACAAGCTGTTGTCAGAAATCACAGGCTCAGACGGAGAGGTAGTCTCCTTTGTCTCAGATAAGAATACGAATATAACTTCCGTACAGTTCGTACTTAAGACAACACCAATCAGTATCCTTAAGGCTCCGGCAGTCGTCGAACCCGAGCCTGTCCGCCTGAACTTCTGGCAGAGAATACTGAAGCTGTTTGGGTTATATAAGGATTGAAATAATTGCAAATATAAAAAAATGTCTTTTCTATCATATCATCTGCAATTAAGCAATCATACCCCTGGCCATGAGACACCTCCGTTACTTTCTTAGCTCCCAGAAGAGAAATAGCGGTATTTTTTGCAGCCAGGCTATTGAAGTTGATATCTGCGCCTGTTCATCTGTCGGGCGAGGTTCATTAAGGTCTATTATTGTCAATCCGTTTCTTATAAAGGTTTTAACATAATCCTCCAGTGTCCTGTGTCTCCATACAACCGGGGTTGTGCCTTTATGCAAGGGTTGTTCCCACTGTGTTGGCTGAAAATAATTCTTGACAACCACTTCACGCTCTATTCCCTGGCCTTGTCGTCCTATTCCATGCTCGTGATTTCCATCGAAGCACGGGTGCAGAACACTGGCAAACAATTTCCCTGACGGCTTTAAAACTCTTGCCGCCTCTCTGACAGTTCCATCAAAATCTTCACAATCCATCAGCATCATAGAGCAAAGNNAAGGATAATATCAAAGGTATTATCTTCTATACCATATAAATCATTGCTGTTACGGATATAATGTTTTATTGGAAATCCATTAATCTCAGCCTGTTCCGTTGAATAGGTAATGCAGTATTCGCTGCAGTCAATAGCTGTGACATCCGCATTCCTTTTAGCCAGCTCCCGTGCATATCCGCCCTCGCCGCAGCCAAGGTCCAATATCTTCTTTCCCCTGACATCGCCCAACAGCTTTAACGTATAAGGCATAATGAAGTACATTCGGCTTTCCCCTGTCTGGGCCAGTTCAATCCATTCTTGTCGTCCAAGCTTATTCCACGATATTGTCGAGCTATCATGCTTCATGAACATCCCCCCATGTTTTTATATATTGTTGGTTTCTCTATTATCATTATAATCTGTAAGCAAGATCAGCAATTCTGCAAATGCTGCAAGAGAACACAATACCATACTACTCATAATATCATAATTAACAAAATTTTGTAAACAGCACTTATATAAATTTAGTAGAGTTAACTGATGCACATTGATATTAATTATTGATAGCTGGCAGATTATGTATTATCATAAGTAATATATAAGCAAGATAATTTAACAAGGTAAATATTTTGGAGGCGAATTGAATGAAGAAATTTACAAAGATATTAATATCAATAATATGTCTTTTAACCGGAATAATTATAGGATTTCTTATATCACCTATAAAAGGTGGGATCGGAAATAATGCAGGCAATACATTTAATTATTATGGTGATAAAAAAGAAGGCTCTGAAAACTCTGAAAATTAATTACATGTTCTGTCACTTAATGAGCGAATCTTGCAATCAAAAATAAATTCTTTAAACATCTTCATTAAGCATAAAAATCCTCCTCAAACATTAATGATAAATGTCGAGGAGGTCATATTGTGTATATTCATAACTGAATTTAAACAATTTGTGATATTTATCATCACCGGTTAAATTTT
>DCTS01000097.1 GCA_002329645.1 Lachnoclostridium sp. UBA1434
TTTAAGCGGGCTTCCGTTATTATTGCTATAGAAGGAATACAAGAGGGTGCCGTCCTCGTCTACCAAAGCCACCTTTGTAGTAGTGGAGCCGGCATCAATCCCAAGATAGAGATTTCCTTCATATTCACTAAGATTTCCCTTTTTAACAGTATGTACCGAATGTTTTTTTCTGAAGCTTTCATATTCCTCTTCGTCTGTAAACAGCGGCTGCATCCGGTTAACCTCAAAGTCCATCCTTATACCCTTTGAAAGCCTTTCATACAAGGCATCAAAGCTTGTACAAGCTTCCTTCTGACCTGCATTCATAGCAGCGCCGATGGCAGCAAACAGATGTGAATGCTCCGGCGCTATGACCTGCTCCGGCGTCAGCTTAAGGGTACGGATAAAGGCATTCTTAAGCTCAGGCAGAAAATGCAGCGGACCGCCGAGGAATGCCACATTACCCCGTATGGGCTTGCCGCAGGCAAGGCCGCTTATGGTCTGGTTGACCACAGCCTGGAATATTGAGACGGAAAGATCCGGCTTGGTTGCTCCTTCGTTTATAAGGGGCTGTATGTCCGATTTTGCAAACACGCCGCATCTTGCAGCTATGGGATATATGGCCTTATATGATTTGGCATATTCATTCAGGCCTGCGGCATCCGTTTTTAGAAGGCTTGCCATCTGGTCGATGAAGGAGCCTGTTCCGCCTGCGCATATGCCGTTCATACGCTGTTCTATGCCGTTAGTGAAGTATATAATCTTGGCATCCTCGCCCCCCAGCTCGATGGCTACATCTGTCTGCGGAGCATAATCCTGAAGGGAGGTTGAAACAGCAATAACCTCCTGTACGAAGGGGACGTCAAGATGCTTGGAAATTGCAAGCCCGCCCGAACCTGTAATGACAGGCAGAACCTCAAGGTTGCCGAGGGCATCCCGGGCCTTACTCATCAGACCGGCAAGAGTCTCCTGTATATTGGCAAAATGCCGCTCATAATCAGAAAAAATCATATTCTGTTTTTCATCCAAAACAACTATTTTAACAGTAGTTGAACCTATATCAATTCCTAATGTCTTCATCATATTCGATAATCTCCTTACATCCGTATTAAACGGAAGCTCAAAATGAGCTTTCTATATTATACGATACATGTTGAGGAAGTTCAACATGTGAAAAAACGTAATATATATAGAAAAAAAGTAATAAATACAGTCGCCTGATGAATAATTAATACCGATTAGTGCGGCAGCCCAATAAATGTCCGCATCTCCGGTTTTACACGTTAATTAATTCTTCACTCAATCCATGGTATGGCGTAAGGGATGAATTATTTACATATGAACATAAAATTAGCCTCTGTTGCTTATATTTGCCGGAGGGATAAGCCCATCCGGGTAATATATGAATATAATAGACTAAGCATAATTGTAAGGCCGGCTTACTTTCCGATACGGTAAGGTTCGGCCTGTATGGGAGGCAAATCAATGATTTGCATAAGCTATGTCATAAGAAGCGGAGATACGCTTTATTCGTTAAGCAGGCGTTTTAATGTTCCTTTGGAGGCCATAATTGAAGCAAATCCCTTCGTCAACGTCTATAACCTGCAGATAGGCGAAGTGATATGCATACCGGCAGTAATTGCACAGGGAGGCTACAATAATTTTACTACCTATCTTGTACAGGAAGGGGATACTATTGGCACCATCCTTGAAAGGAGCGGGGCAAACCTTGCAGATCTTATGCAGCTTAACGATTTGAACTCGGTAATGATCCAGCCCGGAACAACACTTAATATACCCATTTTTGACGAGGGGGACGAAATAATCTTATAAAAAACTGGTAGAATCAGGGACATTTTCGTTATAATGCCCGTATTCTTTTATTTGACAAAGGTTTCATAAAAACATATAATTAACTAGGGCAAAAGAAGACATTTCAATTATAAAGGATGGTGGTATGAATGGAAGCCGGCCCCGGTAGTAGTAGCTTATATAAAGAAAAATATAATAAACTTACTGCAAACGGCAGCAGGTTTTCATTTGTATTTGCACCTGATGGGTATAATACCGACTGTTAGGATAAGATATGATTACCGCTGCTGTTATATGGCAGTGGAAAGGAGCAGCTATGATCGATATCTTAAAAACTACGGAAGGTACACTTACAAAACTTAATGCAATTACGGAGGGCTGCTGGATCAATATGACTGATCCGTCAGCGACAGAACTGATTGAGATGTCAGAAAAGACGGGTATTGACATTAATCACCTCAGGGCTTCCCTTGACGAAGAGGAGAGGTCACGTATCGAGGTGGAGGATGACTATACTATTATAGTTGTAGATATCCCGTCAATTGAAAAAAAGCATGACAAGGACCGTTTTATAACGATCCCTCTTGGCATAATCGTAGCCAAAGATTTTCTTGTTACTGTCTGTCTGGAGGAGACGCCAATATTAAAATGCTTCATAGACGGACGTGTAAGAGATTTTTACACAAATAAAAAGACCAGGTTCATACTGCAGATACTCTACAGGAATGCTTCCACCTTCCTGCAGCACCTTAGAACCATAGACCGCAAGAGTGACGAGATTGAAAGAAAGCTCCATATATCCACACAAAACAGGGAGCTGATAGAGCTTCTGGAGCTTGAAAAAAGCCTGGTGTACTTCACGACCTCCCTGCGTTCAAACGAGGTTGTATTTGAAAAAATGCTGAAGATTGAGAGTATAAAGCACTACCCTGAGGACGAGGACCTGCTGGAGGATCTGATTATAGAGAATAAGCAGGCAATCGAGATGGCTAATATATATAGCGGGATACTGTCCGGCACCATGGATGCCTTTGCTTCAATTATATCCAATAATCAGAATATAGTTATGAAGTTTCTTGCTGTAACAACTATAGTGCTGTCAATACCTACCATGATAGCAAGCTTTTACGGCATGAACTTCATCAATATTCCGGGCAGGGAGCATCCTTACGGATTTTATATCGTTACCGCCGCCGCTCTTCTGTTTACTGCGGCTATTGTCTTTATATTCAGGAAGAAAAAGCTTTTTTGATTTGCTGAAAGGTACTGGTGTTATTCATGAATATTCTTAACAAGCTTGAGAGAAGGCTCGGCAGATATGCCCTGCGAAACCTCATGAGATATGTTGTTGCGCTATATGTTGCAGGACTGGTCATCGGGGTGATAAATCCCTATGCCTTTACACTGCTGAGCCTGAATTTTAACGAAATAGCGCGCGGCCAGGTATGGAGGCTTGTTACCTTTATTGTTCCTCAAAGTTCGATATACAATATAATATTTGTATTTTTTAAGGCTTATATTTTTTATATAATCGGAAATGCTCTTGAAAGAGCATGGGGCGCTTTTCGCCTGAATCTATATTTTTTCTCGGGAGTACTGTTCAATGTCCTTGCAGCGCTTATAGTATTCCTTATAACAGGGCAGAACATCGGAGCCTCGATAGAGTATGTCTATAGCTCCATGTTCTTTGCCTTTGCTGCCCTTTATCCGAATACCCAATTCTTAATTTATTTTATAATTCCGGTTAAGGTTAAATACCTCGCATGGTTGAACGGAGCGATTTATATATATATTATTATGAGGGCAATAATAGGACGAAACTATCTGAGCATCATAACCATAGTTGTATCACTGGCCAACTTCCTTATATTCTTCCTGGCCACCAGAAATTATATGAGGATATCTCCAAGAGAATTTGAACGCAAGGCCAGATATCGCAGGATGAGAATGGAAGGCATAAAACAATCCGGGAATGTCACCCATGTGGACGGACACAAGGTTATAACCAGGCATAAATGTGCCGTATGCGGCAGAACGGAGCTGGATGACGATATGCTGGAGTTCAGGTTCTGCTCCAAATGCGACGGCAATTATGAGTATTGCATGGATCATTTGTTTACCCACGAGCATGTAACAAAATAGGATGGCTCAAAGAATATAGAGCTTGTCCGGATATTGCAAAATAATATAATACGGATGGTGACCTGATGGATAAAGTTATTAAAAATGCCTGCCGTGATATTCTGGCAGGAAGGGAGCCTGACAGGAACATACCCTTGTTACTGAACCATATGGCTGACAGCTGCTACATGTATTCGGCAGTTAGACTTGCCATACATTATTATACATTTTACGAAATCTATCTGGATGAAGAGAGCAGGTGGGATACAGAGGAAAATCCCCTGTATTCACAGCTTAACAAAATAATAGCTTACGGTATTGTCGGAACGAGCTGCCGAAATGGCAGGGATTTTGAAGCGGTAGCGCAGGATATGGACAAGCTTAGAACAGCCGTCATGGAGCGGATGAAGCTGTTGACTGCATATACGGATTTCTTCCGGCTGCATGAATATGTACAAAACCGGGTTGAAGGCAGGTTCAGGGACATGCCCGTGCCTGAGGATGACAGGGATTTCACCCGAAGGGTTATGTCATTTATATTCAGCTCCCAGGACAATGTAATCATCAATGACAGGATAAGGGATGTTATAAGTGAGCTACCGATGAGGCTNNGGCAGAAATACTTTGACTTGCTGCGAGACTGCATACTCGAGTATCTCGGGTCACAGGAGAACAGCCTCGATTCCTTTCTGTATCAGGTAAGGAGTGTTGCGGCGCCGGATATAAATGATGCTTTTGCAGCAAATTATCCGCAGCTTTATGAGCTTAAGGAATTTTTACGCGGACTTGATTACAGGACAATTGATGCTGAGACGTATTTACAGGCTGAAGGCAGGCTTAAGGAAGCATCTGCAATGCTGGAGGCTGAAATATCTCATTACTATATTCTTGAGGAAATGGTCAATGAAGCATATGCAATGCTAATATGCTCACCCTATGCCGGAGTGGCTTCGCAAGGGCGGCTTCAGAAGGAAGAAGCAGTCCGCCGTATTATTGAATCTACTAATACCTCCTTCTTAAGCGGTAAAAGGGAAGAACATCCCCCGGAGCTTATATCCGGGCTGTCGCTAATCGAAGGGCTTCAGGAAGAGCTTTCAATGGAGCTTATGATGACCGAGGAGGCGCTTTATTATATAGACAGTAATTTCAGAACGCTTGCCGAAGGTATAATGGCAGACAAGCTGCTGAATGTGCTGCTCCTTTCATGGAATCTGCTTTCCGAAAGCCTATTTATAGATCTGGACGGGGAAAAATCCTCAAGGACAGTGGATAGGGCGATGGCTGAGAAAAAGGTGCAGGATATAATTAAGGAGCTTTCCGGACACTTTGAGGGACAGGACAGAATGATAGTGCGTGCTGCCATGGCTAATACCCTGAGTATAATACCTGTTATATTTAAAAGCCGTACTGATATCATGGAGTATTTCCTGTATTCATTGGACAAATGCCGTGATGTTGCTGAGAAATCGGCCTCCATGAAAATAATCGGCGATATGATGTCACAGTAATTGTATTTATTATGGTAATTTGTGGTATACTTATATAAAAGATATAAGGAGTGTCCATATGATATTGTGGGCAGAGAATCTATATATCGGCAAAAAGCTGAGAAGGAAAAAGGACAGTACAATTGCTTCCATAAGCAGCAGGAAGCTGACTCCGGGGGTATATTGTATTGCTTTTGCTTCAAATCCGGATAATTTATTTGATATCATGGATGCCAACCAGCTTTTGTTCCCTCATTACAAGAAGGCTGAGGTTAAAATAGTAGGTCTGGCAAAGGGCAAGGAGGAAGCAATAAGCCTTGTGCATGACATGCTGCTGGAGGTATATAATAAGACAGGCGCCTTCAACGTAAGGACCTATTTTACATAAGACAATCAGGATAAAAGCCGTATGAGGGATATGAAGAGTATAGCTGCCGGGACAAAGGTCGAAGCTTATGGCACATATTTTACTGTTGATATTAAAAATAATCGGAATAATACTTTTGTCGGTCATAGGCCTTTTGCTTATACTTCTGCTCCTTGCGCTGTTCGTTCCTGTCCGCTACAGGGTTAATGCACAGTTTAGGGAAGGAGCCGACATACGGGCAAGGCTTGGATGGCTTTTTCACATCCTGCATGCAAGCTTTTTATATTCAGGGGACCGTTCTCACATAAGGCTTTACGTATTTGGAATAAAGGTATATGACAACCAAAAGCCCGCTAAAGGCGCCAGGACAGGGAAGAAAGATGCACACCCCATGAAGAGGGATGATGACAATGCCTTAACAAAAGGAGATACCCATAAGGCAAGAGTTCAAGAGGACAATCATATTCTTATGGATGAAGTTCCTGAGGACAAGGAAGCTGTTCACAAAGACAACGTCCGGGAGGATGTGGTGCCGTACAAAAAGAGTGACGGCATAACCAAAGTTACGACTCCGCTGAGTGAAGATGTACGTTGCAGTGATGATGTACGTTGCAGTGAAGATGTA
>DCTS01000104.1 GCA_002329645.1 Lachnoclostridium sp. UBA1434
TGCATACATTGCCTGTTATGCATATACTGACTCCCGGATTCTGTTATGTTAATTCTGACATACGGATTCCGCCATGCATAACTTGTTTTGCATACATAGTAAGCTATGTTATGTCTACCCTGCTCCGCGTGTGGACACGGCAATAATAGTTATGGACAGCAGGAACAGTACGGCTCCGGTAAACATGGACTGCAGCAGCATCTGGCCGGATCTGGCTGATGCCATTATGCATTCCGTCACACGTTTATCAGAAACCGGCTGCAGGGCGGCGCCTGCACATTTATATATAAGAGTCACAGCAGCCAGATTAAGAAAGGGTACGGTGCAAATACTGAGTATCACCACAAGTCCTGCCGCTCCAATGGAATTCTTGAGCAGAACTCCTGCTCCGATGACAGTCTCCGTCACACTTCCTATGGAATTGCCTATCCCGGGAATTGCTTCAGATGCTTTAAACAGGGCTGAACGCTTGACCTTATCGGCCACCGGAAATATCATACCCTGGATTGCCTGAAATCCCACAACTGCAGCCAATAATGTTTTCAGCAGCCATTTTATCAGGGTTTCAAACAATCCTGCCAGCCTTGACAGCATATCCTCTCTGGAGAGGTTATTCACAAGCATAACAATAAGGTAAATATTAATCATAGGAATGACTATCTTAACAATTATAAGGTCCACAATACTTATTATCACCAATGCAGCTTCGTAAAACGCCATTGAAGATATGCTTCCGGTGCAAAAGCCTACGGAAAGAGAATATGCCGGCACAAGTGCCTTCATAAAATCCAGGATACCTCCAATGGCTTTGGAGGCATCGGCGGAAGCGGCGGCAAATGAAGTGATAAGCAATGCAAAAAGCAGCAGGTAGGCAACATAATACCCTGTTTCGGATACCTGGCTGTTTTTAAAGGCAGACGACAGGTTGGTGAACAGTGCGGCTATAAGGGCTATGGACAAAAGGCGCCCGAAGGTACTAAGATTGGACATCAGCTCTCCCTTCACCGATTGCATTGCCTTACCGGCTATATCAGTAAAGGAGAAGGTCTCCTTCCCGCTCATTAAGCTGCCTACATACTCTCCGAAATCAATAGTATCCTTCTGGTTCATGATATCATCAATAACCTTCTGTATATTGCTGTAATCCATATCCCCGGCTATGTCGGCCCCTGATGCCGTTGCGGTAAAAAAAAGCTGCGATAAAAGGAAAATGTATATTCCGATTGCGAGCCTGATAATGCACCTGTTTCCTGCCCCCTGTCTTGCCACCGTATGCCTGTCCCTCCCTCCTGCAGTTTCTGTCTGTTTACTCTCTTCCTGTGCATATTTGCTTTTTGCTGCATTCATGCCTTCAGAAAATTATTGATTGTCTCAAGCAGAGCCAGAAGTATCGGCATACTTACCGCAAGCACCGTCAGCTTTCCGACCAGCTCTATTTGTTCTCCCACTGCCTGATAGCCTGTATCCTTGCACAGAGCGGCAGAAATCTCGGTCACATAAGTAATTCCTATTATCTTGACCAGCACCTCCACATATGTGCTGTTTATCCTGATATAATTCTGCATTCTGTTTATTGAATCAAGTATTACGTCAAACTTGCCGATTCCGGTTATTACAATCAGGATACAGGCTCCTATGCTGATATATAATGAGTATTCCTCCTTGCCCTTTTTAAACATGATTGCCATTAGAACCGCCGTAATACCTATTATGGCTACCTTAATCATAGCTGCCTCCCTACAATATGCTGAACAGCTCCCTGATAGTTGAGAATAATTCCCTGATATACGGAAGCAGCCAGAAAAGCACTAGAATTAGCCCTGCAAGGCTTGTCAGGAAGGCAAGCTCCTCCCTGTTCGACTGCTTAAGTATCTGGTTGAATATGGAAACCAGTATTCCGACTACTGCAATTCTCAATATCAAGTAGATATCCATACATACCTCCATAGCGGCTTAGCACCATAAGCCTGCATTTGCATACTGCCAAACCCGACTTAAATCATAATAATAGAGATAAATATACCGGCCATGATTCCAAGGCTTCTGAAAAGATATGTCTTCTCCTTTGCCGTCTTAGTCAGGTCGGCAATTTCCTCATCTAGCCGGGACAGATACAAATCCAGGGTATTAAGCTGCATATCCTTGTCCAGATAGCCAAGATTTTCACCAAGCTGAATAAGCTGACACTTGTCCTTTTTAGCCATGGAGGTGTCGATAAGGTCCTTTTCGACCGCCTCCCTCCAGATTTCAAAGAAGGTAGCGCCTGACAGCTCGCTTAATTTGCCGGAAACATTCTTGAGGAATACCTCAAAATGTCCGCTGCTCCTTCTTGCCATGGCGCTTATAGCCTCGGGAAGCGGCGTACTGGCATACCGGATATCCCCCCGCAGCAATCCGATAAGCTTTTTAAGTTCTTTTAGATCCTCAATCCTGCTTTTAATTTCACCGCTGAAATAAAACCCCATACCGGCTGACGATGCTATTACCAGCATACAACCGATTATTTTAAATATAAGCATATGATCAACCTCCTGTTTTCTAAGCATTTGCTCCATATATCAGTCTTCCCGCGGCATCATATATTCCCTCCAGATGGCCCGCACCCGCAAGTCCGCTTAATACGATGCAGCGTCCGAAAAGCCGTTTTTCCATTAATTCACCCAGAACAGGCTTTGCCTTAATATCCTCAATTGAGCTGCCATGTACGGTTGCAATCAGCCTGCAGCCGCAGCCAATCACATAATCTATAGCCTCAAGGTCTTCATGGGAGCCTATTTCATCCACAGCAATGATTTGCGGCGACATGGAACGTATAAGCATCATCATGCCCCTGGCCTTCGGGCAGCAATCCAGTATGTCGGTGCGTATCCCAATATCATTCTGGGGAACTCCCATATAACAGGCTCCTATCTCCGAACGCTCGTCCACAACACCGACGGACATCCCCGGAAGATGCCTGCTGCCATTTGAAAGCTGTCTGATGGTATCCCTAAGCAGCGTTGTCTTGCCGCATCCTGGAGGTGATATAATCAGAGTGTGGTATATGCCGCCTGCTTCCCGGTCGATAATATACGGCAGTACGGCATCGGCACATCCCTTTATCTGATGGGCCAGACGGATATTAATGAAGGATATGTGCTTTATGCTTTTTACATTTTCATTCTCCATAATGACCTTGCCTGCTATCCCGATACGATGCCCGCCGCTTATGGTAATGAAGCCTTGCCTGATTTCCTCCTCAAATGCATACAGTGAATAGTTGCTTATGTACTCCATGGTTTCGCGTATTTCATTTTTTGTCACAATAACAGCCCCGGCAGGATCGGGGACAAGCTGCGCCTCCTCCGTAAGGAAGTATTCCTTGTTATCCAATACTATAAGGAGAGGGCAATTCATCCTCAGCCTGATCTCCTGCAATCTGCCGTAATCAGCCTGCAGCCTGCCGAATACTGTCCTCAGCTTTATTGAAAGGATCTTAAGAAGCTCGTCCCTTGTGCCCACATAATCACCTGCCTGTAACGGGAGGCTTATCCCTCCTTCTTCTAAAACAATATATTCCCTGCCTCTAAAAATATTCCGAATAAGTGGAAAGAAATCCTCTTGCAACATACAGGCCCTTATAATAAGATGATAATGACAGCAGGGCGCTGCATCCCGAATATGCGGATTGTTTGTAAGCGTAGATATATAAGCTTATATTGTCCGGCAGCATTGTAACTTGATTATTGGAGATGCCGGTAAGCGGCGGATGAACATATGGGTCTTACACACTGACAGGAAGGAGTAAAAGCTTTGCGATACGGATTGATAGGCGAAAGGCTTGGGCACAGTTATTCCAAGCTAATTCATGAAAGGCTTGCAGATTATACTTATGATCTGATTCCCTTAAGCAGGGAGGCTTTTGCTGATTTCATGAAAAGGCGGGAATTTACCGCTATTAATGTTACCATTCCATACAAACAGGATGTCATTCCCTACCTGGACTATATACACCCTCTTGCCGAGCAGATAGGCGCAGTCAATGCAATAGTCAACAGGGACGGCAGACTGTACGGCTACAATACGGATTACTACGGCTTTAAATATATGCTTGAGCATAACGATATTGCTGTAAGCGGCAGGAAATGCCTTGTTCTTGGCCACGGGGGCACATCCCGCACGGTACATGCCGTGCTTAAGGACATGAACGCATCTGAAATACTGACAGCCAGCAGAAAGCCGGACTTATCGGCTGTTTCTTATGAGGATTGCTATAGTAAGCATACCGATGTAAGGCTCATAGTAAATACAACACCTGTGGGGATGTATCCGAATACGGAGGATTCACCCCTGGATCTTACATCATTTGCGGTATGTGAGGCTGTTGTGGATGTCATCTTCAATCCTTTGAAAACCAGGCTTGCCCTTCAGGCAGAAGCACTTGGCAAGAAGGCGGTGACAGGGACTTTAATGCTGGTCGCACAGGCTAAGGAGGCCTCCGAGATATTCCTGGACATAACAATAGATGAAGCAAGGCTTCTTGAGGTGTATAACGAGCTGCTGGTTATGTTAAGCAGATAGGAACAGAGAAATATATATCTATCTTTATGGTAAGCGAAAAGGGCTGTTGCATAATAACAGATATGAATCAGGAAAGGGCAACCGCTCCCCTCACACACAATGTGCATCTACGGGGAGCAATTGCCCTTTCCTTGATTGAATTAATTTGATTCTGCAACAGCCCCTATTATTTCTACTTAAGAGACAAAGATATAACTGCTCATATAAGAGCAGTTACTATTCTGATTAAAGGCAGTATATGATATTCCTTTATACTCTCTTCATATATTCGCCGGTTCTGGTGTCAATGCTGATCTTATCGCCCTGCTCAACAAACAGGGGAACATATACGGTGGCGCCTGTTTCTACGGTGGCAGGCTTAGAAGCTCCGGTTGCCGTATCACCTTTAAAGCCCGGTTCGGTATGTGTTATAACGAGCTCAACGAATAACGGCGGCTCAATTGCAAATATATCCCCGTTATGTGACAGCATCTTAACCATATCGTTCTCCTTAACAAACTTCAAGGAATCTCCGATTGCATCCTTATTGAGTGCAATCTGGTCGTATGTCTCAACATTCATAAAGTAGTAAAGATCGCCGTCCGAATATAAATACTGCATATCGCTTCTGTCAATATGAGCCGGCGGATATTTTTCAGTAGGGCGGAAGGTACGTTCAGTAATTCCGCCGTTTTTAATATCCCTTAACTTGGTTCTGACAAAGGCTGCTCCCTTGCCCGGCTTAACATGCTGGAACTCGACTATCTGATAAACTGTACCATCTATTTCAATTGTCAGTCCGTTCCTGAATTCTCCTGCTGAAATCATACTAAGATTCCTCCTTAAAATTACTACTCCATAGTTTATATTAAACCGACACAATTTGCAACTATTTTTTCTACAGCTCAATCAATTGTTTATCCGATTTTGTAAAATTAATGCATCCCTGTTCGGTAACTGCTACCAGATCCTCAATCCTGACTCCTCCGAAGCCCCTGACATATATACCCGGCTCAACGGTTTCCACCATGCCGCTTTCAATAATCTCCTCCTCAAGGGGTGAAAGTCTTGGTTCTTCATGGATGAACAAGCCCAGGCTGTGTCCAAGTCCATGTCCGAAGCAGCCTTCATATCCGGCAGCATATATAAGGTCCCTTGCAACCTTGTCAATCTCCTTGCCCTTAAGGCCGGCTTTTATAAAATCAAGAGCCGCTTGCTGGGCATCCAGCACCAGACGGTAGATTTCCTTCTGTTTGTCGGTAGCCTTACCAATAACTATCGTTCTTGTCATATCCGAGCAATAACCGTTATATACACAGCCAAAATCCATTGTAAGAAAATCTCCGGTCTCAACCCTTTTTGCGGTAGGTACAGCATGCGGCATGGAGGAGTTAACCCCTGATGCTACAATGGCAGGAAAGCTGGTTCGTTCTCCGCCCTTCATCTTTAGCAGGAACTCAATCCTGGCCGATATCTCAAGCTCAGTCATTCCCGGCTTAATAATCCCGAGCATTTCTTCAAATACCTTGTCGCCTATTTCCTCGGCCTTTCTAATATATTCAAGCTCCCTTGGAGTCTTGATCCTTCTTAATCGGGTAATGTCATTGCCTATCGGAACAAGCTCCTTAATCTCAAGCTTGTCCATTAAGCCTAAATACCTGGAATACAGCATATCCTCTGCTTCAAAGCCAAGCCTTTTAACATTTTCCGTTCTTATAATATCATTGATTGCCGCTTCATATCCGTTATTGTCAATGGTTATTATTTCATAACCCTCAGCTTCCGCCTCTGCCTGATAGGTATAGCGAAAGTCGGTTATTACGGCATGTCTTTTCCGGGATATATACAAATACCCTGTTTCACCGGCAAAGCCGCTGATATACCTCATATTGTTGCCGTTAGATATAAGAACCGCATCAATCTTATTTTTGTCAAGTATTTCATGTATACGCTTATAGTTGTCCATTATTGTCCTTCCTTTTCTGCTGTCATATCAGCAATTGCATCTATTGCAAGCAAATATCCCTTAAGCCCCAGCCCGCTTATCTGACCGCTGCAGGCAGCTGCAGTAACGGATTTTTGCCTGAATTCTTCCCTTTTGTATATATTGGATATATGTACTTCAATCTTAGGCACGTCAATTGAGCTCAACGCATCCCGGATTGCATAGCTGTAATGGGTGTATGCCCCGGGGTTAATGACAATGCCATCCACCTTGTCATTATAAGCCTTCTGGAGCCTGTCAATAATCTCTCCCTCGGAATTGCTCTGGAAAACCTCAATCGTAGCCTTCATGTCCACGGCCTTTTGTTCCAGAAGCCCCAGAAGATAATTATAGTCCCTGCTGCCGTATATGTCTTTTTCACGTATGCCCAGGAAGTTAAGATTAGGTCCGTTTACAACCAATATCTTCATACGACACCTCCAACTCCTTTAAAACTATCTACATCAGTCCTGTTTATTCAATCTGTCCTGTTTTATTCAATCTGTCCTGTTTTTATTCAATTGTCTGCGTCTTGCTATGTTTATGCTTCCTGCGCCAGCTTTCATATTCCTCCAGTATGATTTCAGCAAGCTGCTGCGGTGTTTTCCCATCCGTTGCAAGCTTATAATCCGCAGCTTCTTCATAAACAGGCGTGCGTACCTTGAGCATGCCTGCAATCACCTCGTCCGATGCATTATTCTTAAGCAGCGGCCTGCTTTCATCTCCGGTAATCCTTCTTCTTATTTCTTCAGGCGATGCCTCAAGGTATACGACAAAGCCCATTTCCTTAAGCATGTCTCTGTTTTCCTTCTTAAGCGGCACTCCTCCGCCAGTGGAAAGCACGGTGCCTGTTAAGCTGTCCTTAAGCCTGCAAAGCAGCTTCGTTTCAAGTTCGCGAAAATACTCCTCTCCCTTGCTTTCAAAAATGCTGCTTATACTCATATGCTCCTGCTCTTCAATCAAAGCGTCGGTATCAAGGAAGCTATAGCCTGACAGCCCGGTAAGCTGCCTGCCCGCACTGGTTTTGCCGGAACCCATAAAACCGATTAATATGATATTGTTGTTATTATCAGTTAGTATTTTAATATCCTCCCGCTCTTTTTATATACTTACGATAAAAATGCAATACCACCCTCTCAAGCTTTCTTTTAAGCTTGATCTGGATTTCAATCTCAGGGCCGATGGGTTTGACAAAGTAAGTCAGCATGCCCACACGGTTGGCTCCAAACACGTCGGTAAATAGCTGGTCGCCTACAAAAACGGTATTATTAACCATGGTCCCCAGCAAATGCATAGCTTTGATAAAGTTCTTACGGGCGGGCTTGCCTGCACTAAAAATATATTTAACGTTTATCTTTTTGTTGAATCTGGCTACCCTTTCTTCCTTATTATTTGATATGAGGCATATCTTAAATCCCAGCTTTTTAAGCATGTCTATCAGCTCTACTGCACGCTTATCGGCATCTGCTCCATGCTCAACAAGGGTATTGTCTATATCAAAAATAATACCTCTGTAGCCTTCCTCATAAAGCTTTTTATAATTGATGGAATAAGCGGAATCCGCAATTCTTTTTGGATAAAACGCCTTAAGCATAGAATCCCCTGCCTGATAATATTTAGTTTATTATATGCCCTCAATCGTTATCGGGTCCTTGTATTATTACAGCACTGCAGCAAGCATACTACCCTTTGCTGACTATTCTTATCAGCTCGGGATTAATTATACTTGAGGCTTCATCAACCAAAGGAAAATCCATAAGCTTATAGGTCCATACCGCCCTTCCGATGCCATATTCCCTAAGGAGACTGCTCAAATCCCTGTGCCAGTTTAAGCTGCTCTCAGCCGGTGCTTTGTTAATAACTCCGTATTCCCCGCAATACAGCAGCACTTCTCTGTCTTCCATGAACTCTAATGCGGGCTTTAGGCAGCTTGCCAGATAGTCCTTATCCGTTGTCTCAGAGAATTCAACCCTATCTCTGAGATATTCCGGCTTCTTCAGATAGATCTCATATTCCTTCCTTCCCGAAGGGTAAGGCACGATAAAATCCAACTCCTTCATCTCCGGCATCCAGCTTGCCCTCTGATGGGTAAAAATAAGGGGTGTATAAAAATGAAAGGTATATACCAGCCTTTTATCCTCCAGCCTGTCAAGGTATTTCAACTCCCATATGCTATTATAATTATTTCCCCCAATTATAATTATACGATTTTTATCAATTTCCCTTATTGCCTCGACAGCCCTCCTGCTAAGCAGGTTCCATCTGCTGCTGTCGTATTCCACCACTTCATTCAACAGCTCGAATACAACATTATCCCTGTGATCCTTATACCGGCGTGCAAACTCCTTCCAAAGGGAAATAAATCTATTCTTAAGCTCTTCGCTTTCAAACAGCCTGTTCTCGCTCAGGGAATGGAATGCATACCCCGCAGTTCTGTGCAGGTCCAGGATAATATTAAGCCCATGCTTTTCACACCAGCCTATGCACCTGTCAATATATTCAAAGCCCTCCTCCTTATAGGAATAGGGCCGCTCATCATCCTCAAGCACTGTATAGTCTATAGGAAGCCTAACATGGTCCATTCCCCAGGAGGCTATCTGTATAATATCCTCTTCCTTTATGAAGGTATTAAAGTGCTTCTTATCAGGCTTCTTATATTGTGAAATCCAGCCTCCAAGATTGACTCCCGCTATAAAGCCGTTAAATTTTCTCATAAGCAGTATCCTTTCTTACTGGGCTTGTACATCCCCCGTGCAGTACGGGCATTTGGTAGCCAGTATATTGATATCCGACTGGCAGTGAGGACATTTCTTAACGGAGGGCGCTGCCTGCTCAGGCTTCTTAAGCTTGTTGATCCATCTGACTATAATGAATACGACAAATGCCATTATCAAAAAGTTAAGCACGCCGGATAAGAACAGTCCGTATTTCACAACTGCGACTCCAGCCTCCTCAGCCGCCGCAAGCGTTTCATATTTCTTGCCGTTAAGCGCGAAAAACCAGTTGCTGAAATTAATATTCTTTGTAAAGATGCTAAGAAGCGGCATTATGATATCATTTACCAAAGAATTGACGATTGAATTAAATGCACCGCCTATGATTATTCCTACCGCAAGATCAATCATATTGCCCTTAAGTGCAAATTTCTTGAATTCCTTAAGCATATTAATCTCCTCCATCCCTTCGTTTATTATTATTCATTCAATATCCTTAACATATACTGCCACATCACTATAGGTTTTATCCCTGCGCATGCTCACATGATACATTATTTTATCAAGGCGCATACCTGCCTTCTGCATTACCCTGCCCGAGGCTGCATTTAAAATGTCATGCCTTGCAGTGATTCTTTCATAGCCGACCTCATAAAATAAAAAATGCATTACTGCCCTCAGCGCTTCGGTCATAATCCCCTGTCCCCAAAACTGCCTTCCGATACAATAGCCAACCTCGCAGGTTTTGCCAGGGTCGTTAAGTATCTCGGCGCTGATGGAGCCAATAACATGATTGGTTCTTTTCAAGCAGATTGCCCAGTTATATGTGTTGTCAAATACATAGCTGTCCGTCCAGGTCTTTATCCTTCTTAATGTTACCGCGATGCTTTCATGAGGACCCCAGGGCAGGAATTTAACCGCTTCCGGATCACTTGCCCAGTTTGTGAACATATCATATGCATCCTCAGTCGTGAACCTGCGGAGTATAAGGCGTACTGTTTCAATCGTAACGGTCCCCTTGTGCTTAATCATTTCCTCACCCCTTAGAAAATGATTATACATGGACCTGCTGTATTATGCCTTATTATTTACTATAAAAGAAGAAAAGGCATAGGGTATGTCAGCTTTTTTCTGCCCTTGCCTGGCGCCCTCTTATTATAAATAAGGCTATTCCAAATATGAAGATAAATATTGATATAAACTGCGATGTTGAGAGAACACCGATACTGCCCCTCTCAATATCGCCCCTGAAAAACTCGATAATAAATCTGCCTACGCTGTAGAATATAAGGTACAGGGCAGCCACCTGACCGTCGGCCTTAACCCTTTTAGCAAGGAAAATCAGCGCAAAGAAATTCAGGAAATTCAAGGCACTTAATGTGGGCTGCGTAGGAAAAAGACGCACTCCCGAAGGAGCATATGAATCCTCCGGGAATACCAGACTGAAACGGCTTTCGGTTTCTACGCCGTAACAGCACCCTGCCAAAAGGCAGCCAAGCCGTCCGAAGGCCTGTGCAAGCGCTATGGACGGCATAACCAAATCAAAATACTTGAAAAAGGGAAGCTTTTTCTTTCTGATATACAGATAGCCTGTAAAAATTCCTGCTATTATACCTCCATATACCACGAATCCGTCCGCCGTCTTCCATAGCTGCGACGGGTCGGCAATTATCTCCGGTATAATGGTGAGGTAAAACATAAGCTTCGCGCCGATAAATCCTCCTATCAGGCACAATATGGTAATGGAAAGTATGGGGTCAGGATTAAGTCCCAGCTTCCTGGCCCTCTTCTCCCCCACCAGATAGGCTGCTATGACTCCAATGGCAATCATAAGCCCGTATCCGTGTACTGTAATTGGTCCGATTGAAAATAAATCTACCTTCATCTTAATTCAATTCCTTTACTTTTTAGAAGAGCAAGAAGCTCATCCACCATGGCGGATATTTCAGAGCTTTCCAGTGTCCTATCCATAGAAACAAACTCAAAACGCAGAGTAACGCTCTTTTTACCTGCAGGCAGCTTCTCATCCTCAAATACATCCACCGGATAGAATTCCTGAAGATAATCACACTTAAACTCGCTTATATACCCAGCCAGTGCATCATATCTTAATTGCTTATCAGTCAGCAGACTTAAATCCACACTAATGCCGGGATATTTTGAAACCTCTCTGTATGCTGCTTCCTTAGCTGCAACCTTTTCCAACTCCATAAGGTCAATTTCCGCAAATACCACATTCAGCTTCTTATCCAGCCTGTTTCTTATCCTGGGGTTAAGAACTGCGAAGTAACCAACCGGCACGTTCTGAAGACTTATGCCCGCTGAATTTACCGGATGTACATAATTATAACTCTTTATATCCTCCCTTTCATAGAAGGACGGATATATATTTTTAACGGAGAATACAAGCTGCTCCACTATCTCCTTAAGCTTATAGTATGTCTCTTCCTCTGACATGATCTTGCTTGCCAGCACCATGCCAAGCCGTTTCCTCTCATTGCACAGGCCGTCCTCCTTAAGGCCGTCGGCAACGCGCCCTATCTCGAACATGCCCATATCTGGCTCAGTGTCCGCATTCTTATATACAAAACCAAGCAGGCTCGGAATTATGGTTGAGCGTATTGTGTCATTCTCGGCTGTAAGGGAATTTATTATCCTCACATTCGGCTCCGTGATAATGCCAAGCTCCTTATTGAGCCTGGTCTCATACCAGATATAGCTGTGAACCTCGTTCATGCAGTATCTGCCGGACAACAGCTTCTTGATGTTATATTCATTCTCCCTGTCAATATTCTGACGCACCGGAGTGAGCAGGTTCATTGTGGAGTTTAAGGAAAAATTGTCATACCCGTATACCCGGGTGATTTCCTCAATAATATCGGCTTTTATTGTAACATCCTTGGTTGCACGCCAGGACGGTACTATAACCGTAAATTCATCCTTATTACGGCTTACTTTAAAGCCCAGTGCCGTCAGGGTTTCCTCAATTGAATCAGAGGATATGTCAATTCCAGTATACCTGTCTACATACGCTTTGTCAAAGCTTATGTTTATTGTATCATAACGCTTTACATAGCAGTCTGTCAGGCTTGAGGTTACCTTCACGCCCGGATCCGTATCCTTAAGGAGCTTAAGGAAACGCTCAATTGCAGGTACGGTAAGCTCAGGATCCAGAGTCTTCTCATATCTTGCACTGGCTTCTGTCCGAAGGCCCAGACGGACTGCCGACCGCCTTGTAGAGGCGGCATCAAAGTTGGCGGATTCCAAAAGCACTGACTCGGTCTGCTCCGTTATCTCCGACAGCTCTCCTCCCATAATACCGGCAATTGCTACCGGCTCCTTATCATCACATATCATGAGGGTATCCGTATCCACATCCCTCAAAACTCCATCAAGGGTTAAGAACTTGGCAGGCTCTGCAAGTGTCCTGACACGAATTGCTGATACCTTATCGTTGTCAAATGCATGCATGGGCTGCCCCATCTCAAGCATCAGGTAATTAGTCAGGTCGGCAAGCAGATTAATGGGCCTCATGCCGCAGTAAGTCAGCCTGATTCGCATATTTACAGGAGATTTTTTCTTGGTTATACTGCCGATAGAAAGACAGCTGTAGCAGAAAATCTTACCGGAGTTCTCAACCTTAAGATCTATCTGAGGCAGCTCCTTGTATATGCTTGTATCCGCAACCTCAAGAGGCTTTAGCGGCCTTTTGTTGAGTGCGGCGATCTCTCTTGCTATTCCGTAATGCCCCCACAGATCGGGACGGTTGGTAAGGGATTTGTTATCCACTTCAAATATAGTATCCTCAAGCTGCATGAACTCCTTTATGTCGGTGCCAAGGGGATAGATGTCCTCAAGCAGCATCAGACCGGAGCCATCATCGCTGATGCCAAGCTCCTTCTCCGAGCAGCACATACCCTTGCTGGGTTCGCCTGCAATCAGGGCCTCCTTAATCTCAATACCGCCGACCATCCCGCCAAGCTTTGCGAAGGGGACAACAGCGCCGACAAATACATTGGGAGCGCCGCATACACAATCCACTACCTCGCTGCCTATATCCACCTTAACTAAATGAAGCTTTTTGGAATTCGGATGATCCTTTATTTCAACCAGCTTACCGACTACGACATCCTTGATGTCCTTTCCCTTTTCGTATATTTCCTCGACCTCTGCGACTGAAAGTGTGAACCTGTTAATCAGCTCTCTTAGATTCACCCCTCTTAAGTCGGTAAAATCGGAAATCCAATTCATTGATATTAACATAATCGTCCCTCCTATCTTGTGAATTGCTTAAGCTGCTTTAAGTTGCCGCTGTTAAACAACCTGATATCCCTGATGTTATACTTCATCATGGCAAGCCTTGTAAGACCCAGGCCAAAGGCAAAGCCCGTATACTTTTCAGGATCTATACCACCCATGCTGAGCACATTCGGATGAATCATGCCGCAGGGCAGAAGCTCAAGCCATCCGGAGTGCTTGCAGGTAGGGCAGCCCTCCCCGCCGCAGATGACGCAATTGATGTCAAGCTCAAATCCGGGTTCAACGAAGGGGAAGAAGCCGGGCCTTAATCTTACCTTAACCTCCCTTTCAAAAACCTCCGTCAGCAATACCTTCATGAAGTAAATCAGATTCGATATGGATATATTCTCGCCAATCATCATTCCTTCAAGCTGGAAGAAGGTATTTTCATGACTTGCATCAATATTCTCATTCCTGAAGCATCTTCCCGGGAACAGAGCCTTAAGTGCATGCCCGGGCTTTGGCGGTCCGTACTTTCTCATAATGGTGTTCTGAGCCGCCGAGGTATGGGTCTTTAAGAGCTGGCCGTTCTCAAGATAAAAGGTATCCTGCATATCCCGCGCCGGATGATCGTCAGCAAAGTTGAGTGAGGAGAAGACATGCCAGTCATCCTCTACCTCCGGGCCTTCCGCAATGGTGAAACCCAGGCGTTTGAAGATGTCACAAATCTCTTCCCGTACGATCGAAAGCGGGTGACGGGTACCCAGCGCTACCGGGTAGGCCGTCCGTGAGAGATCGTTTCCTGCCTGAGCTGTTCCGTTTTGGGCAAACTGTTCCTTCAGTTGTTGCAATCGCTCCGTGGCTGCCTGTTTCAGGGCATTCATTTTCATTCCCACCTCTCTCTTCCGGTCGGCAGGTACATGGCGGAACTCATCCATCAGGGTGGCGATGATTCCTTTTTTGCTCAGGTACTTGATGCGGATCGCCTCCACTTCTTCCAGGCTGTTCGCAGTCAGTCGCTCAATCTCGGTGAAAAGTGTTTCTATTTTTTCTCGCATGCTGTTCTCTTCTCAAATCAATCTGTTCACAGCACAAAATTACATTTTTTCCTCCTATTTTACCCTCTTTTCCCGGAAAGATTTGCTGCAGGGCAGTTGGATACTGCAGCGAAAGATGTATATTTGTTGGAAAAAGAATGGCATCTCATGCTGGAAAGAGTTTGCAGATACATGGAGAAGGAGGGGTTGCTCACACCGGGAGGAGGGGTTATCGTGGGATTGAGCGGCGGTGCCGACTCCATGGCGTTGCTCGACCTGCTCACGTTGCTGGGGTATCCCTGTGTGGCGGCACATTGTAATTTTCACCTGCGGGGAGAGGAGTCACAGCGCGATGCCGATTTTGTGACGCGGTGGTACAAAAGTGTGGATGTACCCTTCACGTCGGTCGACTTTGACACACGGCAATATGCTGCTGACAGGAAGCTGTCAATAGAAATGGCTGCCCGTGAGTTGCGGTATGACTGGTTTGAGGTTATCCGTAGCCAACATGATGCGGAAGCAATTGCCGTGGCACACCACCGGGATGATTCCGTGGAAACGCTTCTGCTCAACCTGATCCGTGGTACCGGCATCAGAGGACTCACCGGTATCCGCCCGAAAAGGGGGCGGGTGATACGTCCACTTCTTTGTCTCACAAGATCCGAGATAGAACGCTACCTCGACGATCGGGGAATCCCTTTCGTGTACGACAGCAGCAATGGCGACGACCGATACCTGCGCAATGCGGT
>DCTS01000004.1:0-41457 GCA_002329645.1 Lachnoclostridium sp. UBA1434
ATGTACGTTGCAGTGAAGATGTACATCACAGTGAAGGGCCACGCAGAGAAGGTCGGCACAGTGAAGGGCCGCGCAGCAAAGAAAGGCGCAGAGAAAGGCCCCGCAGTGAAGGGCTGAACAATGAAGCGCTTCACGGCAAAAGGAAGGGTTTTAAAAGATTTTTTTCTTCAATAGCAGGATTACGGCAGAAATGGAGATTGATTAAGGATTTCCTTATGGACGAGATAAATAGGACAGCCTTTGGAACAGCCTGGAAAAGCTTAATAAGGCTGTTAAAGCACCTGTCGCCCACAAAGCTTGTTGCTGAAATTATATTCGGAACCGGAGATCCATGCTCAACAGGCCAGATTCTCGGTGTGCTTGCATTTTTTTACGGAATGTACGGAGAGCATGTAAGTCTTACACCTGATTTTGAAAACAAGATATTGGAAGGAAAACTGTATGCAAGGGGAAGAATAAGATTAATTACTGTCCTCATAATAGTAATTAAGCTGTTAATTGATAAAAAGTTCAAGGAAATGATGAATAACTTTAAAACATTAAAGGAGGCGTTATCATAATGGATGGGAGTAATTTTAATGCGACTGTGGAATCGCTGTTTAAGGGTATGGATAGTTTTCTGACGACTAAGACTGTGGTTGGCGATGCTGTAAGAATTGATGATAATACTGTTATTTTGCCGTTGGTGGAGGTAAGCTTCGGAGTGGGAGCAGGAGCTTTTGCAGGCGAGAAGAAGAACAATGCGGGAGGCGGACTGGGCGGAAAGATAACACCAAGCTCGGTATTGGTTTTACAGAACGGTTCCTCCAAGGTTGTCAATGTAAGGGAGCAGGACAGTGTCAGCAAGATACTGGATATGGTTCCCGACCTTATTAATAAATTTACCAAGGGCTCAAAGAAGAAGGATGATCTGGATGAAAAGGTGAAGGATGCAATGAAGTCTGATGAAGCATCCTCTTCATGTAAATAAAAATATCTTGCAATATATTTTATCTTCTGGTAGAATTAATTTGTTTGCAAGGTCAAAAGGCCTATACTATGGATAAGGGAGGTGCTTTAGTTGGCTAAATGTGCAATATGTGATAAAGGCGCTCACTTTGGAATAGCTGTGAGCCATTCCCATAGAAGATCTAACAAGATGTGGAAATCCAATATTAAGTCAGTAAAGGTTAAGGTTAACGGTGCTGCGAAGAAAATGTATGTTTGTACTTCCTGTCTTAGATCCGGAAAGGTAGAACGCGCGTAATAACTAACGATGGGTGTCAGGGGATCTTGGCACCCGTTTTTTCACCCCGTAAAATTAATTCGATAATTATAAAATTAATGACAAAACAGGTTATAACCAAGAAGCAAACATAGAATAATAATACATATCGCCACCAACCCGTTTGTAACGAAAAGCATGATTGTCATGCCTATGGCGATCCAAAAGAGGATAAATCCAATCATTCGTTTCATAACTGTCACTTCCAATTATTATTGATAGTAATATATATTATGCAGGTATGCTATTGGTTATCTCATAATTGATAATAAAACGTTTAGTATTAAAGCAATAGTGCTTATACGCTTTTGCGGATAGGAGGGTTAATATGAAAGGATATATGAATACCCGAATTGGTGAGATTTCTATTGATAACGATGTACTGGCCAAGTATGCCGGAGCGGCAGCCGTGGAATGCTTTGGCGTAGTCGGCATGGCTTCCGTCAATATGAAGGACGGTATCGTGAAGCTTCTTAAGAAGGATAACTTAAGCCACGGCGTCAATGTTACCATTGAAGATAATAAGATTACTATTGACTTGCATATTATCGTTTCCTATGGAGTAAGCATATCGGCTGTTGCTGATAACCTGATCAGCAATGTAAAGTATAATGTTGAGGAATTCACAGGGCTGGAGGTTAAGAAGATCAATATATTCGTTGAAGGAGTCAGAGTGATAGACTGACCCTGGGAATTACGGCATTTAAGGAGGAAATCAAGTGGTAGTTAAGACGATAGATGCAAATACCTTAAAAAAGATGTTTCTGGCCGGTGCTGCAAGTATAGAAGCTAAGAAGGAGTTTATTAACGAGCTCAATGTATTTCCCGTACCGGACGGAGATACCGGAACGAATATGACGCTTACGATCATGTCTGCCGTTAAGGAAATCAACAGCCTTCATAATCCGTCAATTGAGGAGCTGGCCAAGGCAATATCCGGAGGATCCTTAAGAGGCGCCAGGGGCAATTCCGGCGTCATATTATCCCAGCTATTCAGGGGCTTTACCAAAGAGATTAAGGATTATAAGGAACTTAATATTACGATAATTACAAATGCATTTCAGAAGGCTGTGGAGACGGCATATAAAGCCGTTATGAAGCCCAAGGAGGGCACCATCCTTACGGTTGCCAGGGGTGCGGCGGAGAAGGCTTCCCAGCTTGTGTTGGAGACCGATGATTTGGTGTACTTCGGCCGGGAGATAATTGCCCATATGGAAGTGGTACTTGAGCATACTCCGGAGCTTTTGCCCGTCTTAAAGGAGGCAGGAGTTGTTGATTCCGGCGGACAGGGACTGATTGAGATTTTTAAGGGAGCATATGATGCACTGCTAGGCAAGGAAGTCAGGCTGGCGGATGAGGCGGTTACAAAGTCTTCAAGCACGGGAATTAATATCGAAAGGGTTGCCCTTGAAACCATTAAGTTTGGGTATTGTACGGAATTTATCATAATGCTTGAAAAGGCATATGAACGCAAGACGGAGCAGGAATTTAAGGGCTACCTTGAATCCATAGGTGATTCAATTGTTGTCGTTTCGGATGAGGATATCGTTAAGGTGCACGTACATACGAACGACCCGGGACTTGCAATACAAAAGGCGTTGACGTATGGCTCACTTTCAAGTATAAAGATAGACAACATGCGTGAGGAGCATAATGAGAAGGTAATCAAGGATTCCGAGAGGATTGCTAAGGATAAGGAAAGCGGGAAGGAGAAAGAGCAGAAGAAGGCCCAGGATAAGCCGCGCAAGAAAGCCGGCTTTATAGCAGTATCCATGGGTTCCGGACTGGGAGAAATATTTACAGGTCTAGGAGTCGATTACATTATCGAAGGCGGCCAGACAATGAATCCCAGCACGGAGGATATGCTTGAGGCAATAAGCGAGGTTAATGCGGATACCATATATATTCTTCCCAACAACAGCAATATCATCCTTGCAGCCGAACAGGCAAAGCAGCTTACGGAGGATAAGAATATAGTAGTGATACCTTCAAAGACAGTACCCCAGGGCATTACTGCAATAATCAATTATGTTTATGATAAATCACCCGAGGATAATGCAGCCAGGATGATTCAGGAGATGCAGAGGGTGAAAACAGGACAGGTTACTTACGCAATACGGGACACCAGCATAGACGGCAAGGAAATTAAACAGGGAAATATCATGGGCCTTGGTGACAAGACCATAAATGCGGTCGGTGATGATATAAAGAGCACCACCATAGAGTTGGTAAAGAGTCTGGTGGACGATGAGTCGGAGCTTATAAGCCTGTATTATGGTGAGGATGTAAGCGAGGAGGAAGCCGGAGAGCTTGCTGACGAGCTTTCCGCCATTCTGCCGGACATGGATATAGAGGTTCATTACGGAGGACAACCGATATATTACTACCTGTTGTCCGTAGAATGAGAATAAAAAGAATATATGAGAAATACAAAAGGAGCTTTTGCAGAATTAAATAAATTCATTCAAGGAAAGGGCAATTGCTCCCCGTAGATGCACATTGTGTGTGAGGGGAGCGGTTGCCCTTTCCTGATTTTGGCTATTCAGCAACAGCCCCTTTTTATAGGTTTGCCCGGCGGGCGCACACTGATCTGTTCACCTTTGCTTCTTTAGTCCAGATTAAGCTTTTTCCTGAAAATATAATAGGTTGCATAGTAGAACACATAGTTGAATATAAGGGTAATCACTATGCTTAAGGGCAGCAGCATATCAGGGATTGTATTTACTTCTATAATGGAAACATCCATGATATTGGCTGCAATTACTATGATCAATATGATCAGGAGCTCTGAAGCCACGTTTATGCACAGGTAAGCTATCAGGGAGCCGGCAATTTTATGGCGTGTGAATAGCTGACCTACCGCTATGGAAACATATATCAGCAGTATATTATTGATAAGGCCGAGGAAAACATTGATGAAGAACTCGATTATAAGCAGCGTGCGCTTTCCGGAAAATATGATACCCAATTCAGCCATAAAGGAATCGAAGTCATTAAAGAATTCCTTCATGGATTCCGGCGTTGCAAATGCAATCATTAAGGATACGATTACAGCAATTATTCCTGCAAGAGTCCACATCATTGCTACTATAAGCTTTGAATTAATTAAGCGGTCGCTCCTTACCGGAAGAGTGAACATCAGATATCCCTCTTCGGTCAGCAGATTTTTATAAAAGCGGAATATCATGATTAATAGTATGGCTACAGCCAGTACAACTATTGATATAATATAAGTGACTTTAGCCATATTAGGTATGATCCCAAGCGTTCCTTCAAAAACCTCAAGTGATACAACTATCCTTGTAACAAGCGACAGGACCAGAAGTATCAGGCAAAGCGGCAGCAGGTACCTGCAGGTTGCCTTTAGCTCATGCTTTATTAATTTGCCTAGCATTTGAACACCTCCCTGAAAAGCGTATCTATTGACTTGCCTTGTGTCGAACGGATATCATCTACATCCGAGTGAAGCGTAATTGAGCCTTCCTTTATAAATATGACCTCGTCAAGCACATTCTCAATATCGGATATCAAATGTGTTGATATCAGGACGGTGGCGTCTTCGTTGTAGTTTGTAATAATTGTATTCAGGATATAATCCCTTGCAGCCGGATCCACGCCGCCGATTGGTTCATCCAGACAGTAAAGCTGTGCCTTACGGCTCATTACCAGGATTAGCTGGATCTTTTCCTTTGTACCCTTTGACAGTGTCTTTAGGCGCTTAGTTGCATCAAGCTGAAGCTTACCCAGCATTTCATAGGCCTTATCCTTATCAAAGTCCTCATAAAAATCTTCATATAAGCTGATTATTTCCGAAACCTTCATCCATTCGGGAAGGCACATCTTCTCCGGCAGGTAGGAAACAATACCCTTCGTTTCAGGTCCGGGGTTCATTCCTCTGATTGTCAAGGTTCCGCTCGTAGGAACCAGCAATCCGTTTATTATTTTAATTAATGTGGTTTTTCCGCTTCCGTTAGGCCCAAGCAAGCCTACAATGCGACCGCGCTCAAGAGTCAGGTTAATGTCTGAAAGAGCAGTCAGAGAAGCGTATTTTTTAGTCAGTGATCTGCATTCCAGTATTGCACTCATACAATCCTCCCATCTGCGTTATTATACGCTGTATCATTATTGATTATATCTGATATAAGTCCGGGTACCTCCTGTGGGGAATAACCAAGCTGCTTCATTTTTTCCAGATACTCCACGGTCTGATTCCTTGCCGACTCAGCCTTCAGCCGCCGGATTAGTTCTTCGTCCGATGTTATAATCCTTCCGCTGGTTCGGTAGGTAATGACAAGTCCCGTCCGCTCCAGCTCGGCCATTGCCTTTTGCATTGTATTGGGATTAACCGTTGCTTGTGCAGCCATATCTCTTACGGAGGGCAGCTTGTCACCGGGCTTGTAATAACCGGATATTATCCAGGCTGTTATTTGATCAACCAATTGAAGATAAACCGGTTTATCCGAATTCAGATCCCATTGCATCTTTGCGGCTCCTTTCTATATTGTACTATTGTATTATTGTACTAAGAAACTAATACAATAATACAATAGTATTTTTGCTTTGTCAATATTATTTTTAAAATTTTTCAGGAATCTCATATTCAATAATTACAACTCCGACTTTTTTATTTCTTTTCCAATTTGGTAATATGGGTTATAATGTTTATACGACTTATTTTCAAACCAGAGGTGGAAGCTATGCAATATAGCGACAAACTGGATAAAATAAAAGGGATAGGAGAAAAGACTCAAAGGGCTTTTCTTAAATTAGGAATTGTCACCCTCATGGATTTGCTGGAGCATTATCCCAGGGGTTATGATGTTTATGAGAAGCCTGTAAGCATCGGCGAGGTCCTGGAAGGGGAAGTGTTTACCATCGAAGCCGAGATTGCCGGGAGTCCAAAGCTTATAAGAGCCAGACGGCTTCAGATAGTTACCGCCAGGGCAAGGGATCTCACGGGAGTTCTTAATCTTACCTGGTATAATATGCCATACCTTGCAAGAACGATAAAGTCCGGAACGGTCTGCCTCCTTCGCGGTAAAATATGCAGGAAGAACGGCGTGCTCCTTATGGAGCAGCCGAGGATATACAGAAGAGAGGAATACTATAGGCTGCTTAAGGTGCTGCAGCCCATTTATCCTCTGACAGAAGGCCTCACCAACAATATGATAGTAAAGGCAATGCGTCAGATCCTTGACGGCCTGAATATTGTCGGAGATTATATTCCCGCAAGAATTTCCGGGGAATATAGTCTTATGGACAGGAGGGAAGCGCTGGTTCAGATTCATTTCCCTAAAGACAGGGAAAGTATGCTGACGGCAAGGAAGAGGCTTGTTTTTGACGAATTCTTCATGTATGCCATCGCATTGCGCAGACTTAAGGAATCCCAGCTGGTGAAGGGCTCGGACTTTGTGATGAAGGAAAGTGCGGAATGCGACAGACTTATAAAAAGCCTGCCATATAGCCTGACAAAAGCCCAGGAGAAGGTATGGAGGGAAATCAGGACAGACCTTTGCAGCGGCAGCGTTATGAACCGCCTGATTCAGGGCGATGTGGGCTCGGGCAAGACGATTCTGGCTGTCCTTGCGCTGCTTATGGCCGTTAAGAACGGGTATCAGGCAAGTATCATGGCTCCCACGGAGGTACTGGCAAAGCAGCATTACAATAGCTTTACGAAGCTTCTGGAACCCTTCGGGATATCCGTGTGTCTGCTGGTGGGATCCATGACAGCGTCACAGAAAAGAGATACCTATGAAATAATCAGAAGTCACAGGGCAGACATAATCATAGGTACCCATGCCCTGATACAGGAGAAAGTAGAGTATGACAACCTTGCCCTTGTCGTCACGGACGAGCAGCACAGGTTTGGCGTAAGACAGAGGGAGGCCCTCATGGAAAAGGGACAACGGCCCCATGTACTGGTCATGAGCGCAACACCAATTCCAAGGACCCTTGCCATAATCCTGTACGGGGACCTGGATATTTCGATAGTGGACGAGTTGCCTGCGGGAAGACTTCCTATTAAAAACTGTGTTGTAGGAACCGAATACAGGCCTAACGCATACAGATTCATAAGTAAACAGGCCGCCATGGGAAAACAGGCATATGTGATATGTCCCATGGTAGAAGAAAGCGAGGAAATAGAGGCGGAGAATGTTGTTGAGTATGCCGAGAGCCTGAAAGACAATTTGCCCCGTGAGATAAAGGTTGAATACCTGCACGGCAGAATGAAAGCGAAGGAAAAGAACGAGATTATGGAGCGCTTTGCGAACGGAGAAATTCAGGTGCTGGTATCAACTACAGTGGTCGAGGTGGGTGTAAATGTACCGAATGCCACTGTAATGATGGTTGAGAATGCGGAGCGCTTCGGTCTTGCACAGCTTCACCAATTAAGAGGAAGGGTAGGACGAGGCAGTGACCAGTCCTATTGTATATTTATATGCGGCACGGACAGCGTACAGGCCAAACAGCGGCTGGAGATACTTAATAAGTCCAATGACGGGTTTTTCATAGCTGCCGAGGATCTGAAGCTTAGAGGACCCGGGGATGTGTTCGGCATAAGACAAAGCGGCGATCTTCAGTTCAAGCTGGCAGACGTATTCAATGATGCCGGTGTGCTCAAGCAGGCCGGAGAGGCAGCCAAAAGCCTGAGTGATGACGAGGTGAATCGTATATTTAGCGATAACCCCCATCTGGAGGAAAAAATTCTGCAGCGCAATACAGGTACGATTTAGACACTTTTAATTACCGGCGCATTATGCTATAATTCTCATTACATAGAAAAATTATCCAGCCTAATCATGAGGTGGCAGACACATATGAGCAAAAGCAAAGCTTCAATGCTGTCAGTTGTAATACCTGTTTACCAGGAAGGCAGCCATATCAGAAATTCAATAGGTATTATTGACGGAGTACTTAACGAAGGCGGAATACTCCATGAATTTATCCTGGTGGATGACGGCTCCCGGGACAACACCTGGAATGAGCTTAAGCTTCTTGCCGGGGGAGATGACAGGATGACAGCCATTCGCCTTAGCAGAAATTTCGGTAAGGAAGCTGCTTTGTGTGCAGGAATTGAATATGCCGAGGGGGATATGGTGCTTGTAATGGATGCGGATCTTCAGCATCCTCCCGAACTGATACCTCAGATGGTTGACGCATGGCTGGAAGGATATGATGTGGTCGAAGGAGTGAAGAGCTCCCGGGGAAGGGAAAATTTTCTTTATAAGGCATGTGCAAGATTTTTTTACTATATTCTATATAAAACCTCCGACATTCATCTCGGAAAAGCTTCGGACTTCAAGCTTATGGACAGAAAGGTTGTTGAAGCCTGGAAAATGATGCCTGAGCGTACCACGTTTTTCAGGGGAATGTCTGCATGGATGGGCTTTGAAAGGAAGCAGATAAGCTTTGACGTTGCAAAGAGGGCGAACGGAAGGACAAAATGGTCTCTCACCAGGCTAATAAAGCTTGCCGTCAATGCCATCACCTCCTATACCTCCGTGCCTCTCCACTGTATAACCCTGTTGGGGCTGCTTATGTTTATCGGAACCGTCATTCTGGGTGTGCAAACCCTCTTCATGAAGCTCTCGGGCAGGGCAAGTGACGGCTTCACTACTGTAATTCTTTTACAGCTTTTAATAGGGAGCGCAATCATGGCAAGCCTTGGCATGATTGGCATATATCTTACTAAAATATATAAGGAAGTGAAAGCAAGACCAAGATATCTTATATCGAGTCTGATAAAGGGCGGTGAGAAGAAATGCTAGGCCTTCTTTTCCTGTGCCTTATATTCGGAGTCGGGTGGGCTGCCTGGTCGATAGCCTTTCCGGATTTGCACAGGCTTGCCGAAACCGGATATGATAAAAGGAAGATTACTTTAAGTCCGTATATAATTTTGCTTCCGGTATGGTTTAGCTCAGGAACCCTGATACTTGCCTGGGGAGCATATATACTTGCGTCAATCTTTAAGGATACAGCAAAACCGCTTATAGCGGCCAATGCGATAGTCATGCCTGCAGGGCTGCTTTTTATACTTGCAGTGCTCTGGGTAAGGATTTTGAGAAGTAAGGCAAATAAGCCCAAAGCCGGATTACAAAAAGCAAAATTACTATGCAGCGATAAAAGGACCGTTATAATCGAGATAATATTTATTGCCGCAGTTTATGCACTTGCTGCCGTACTGATGTGGACAACCTTTTATGTCAGGAACGGTCAACTGCATATAGGGGTATCCGTGTTCAGCGATTTTTCGCCCCATATCGGAATGATACGGTCCTTTTCATACGGCAATAATTTCCCTACATCATACTCACACTACGGCGGTGCCGGCATAAGGTACCATTTTATGTTCCAGTTCCTTGTGGCAAACCTTGAGTTTCTCGGGCTGAGAATTGATTATGCCTTCAACCTGCCCAGTATAATAAGCTTCATGAGCGCTTTCATGATGCTGTATGTGCTGGCGCTTAAGATAACCGGGAAAAGGGCAGCAGGCTTCATATCATGCCTCCTTTTTGCCTTCAGAAGCTCTCCGTCCCTTATGACTTATCTTGCCTCCATACCAAAGGGAAGAAAGATACTGGATACCCTGAAGGAGAATACAAGCTTCATTGGCTACACACCCAATGAGGACTGGGGCTTGTGGAACCTGAATGTATATTGCAACCAGAGACATCTGGCCTTAGGCCTGACGGTAATGCTTTTTATACTGATACTTTTTCTCCCGCGATTGTTCGATATGTTCGAATCTGTAAGCGAGCTTGGTCATAATATATACATGACCCGTAAAAATACATCAGTCAAGAAAGAACGATTCAAGAGGCACAGGTTAAGGGATATACCTGCTTATATCAGACTGGTGTTTTTTACAAAGGACGGCTGGAGGGTTGAGGATTACAGGACCCCCATAGCTGCAGGCTTGATGCTTGGAAGCCTGTCCTTCTTCCATGGGTCCGCCGTAATAGGATGTATTCTGGTATTATTTATTGCCGCTGTATTGTCAAAGCGGCGCCTGGAGTATGTAATAACGGCAGCGATTACCGCAGCCCTGTCGATTATACAGACAGGATACTTTATAAAGGAATCGGCTGTATCACCCAAGCTTTTATTTGGGTTCATAGCCGAAAACAGGACTTTTTTTGGCGCTGCCTCATACCTGGGGAGACTTACAGGCATCCTGCCGCTGGTGCTTCTTGCTGCCATGTGTCTTGAAAAGGGTGCAAGGCGCTATCTGATGGCGGCATTTGCAGCGCCCTTGATATTTGCCTTTACGGTATCCCTGACCGTGGATGTGACGGTTAACCATAAGTACATTATGATGAGCTGCATAATGCTTGGAATTTTTGCGGCAGCCCTGCTTATAAGGATGTTTGAGAGAAAGGATATATGGGTGAGCCTTGCAACGGTCTTCCTGCTTATAGCGCTGACCTCCACCGGTGTATATGATTTTTATACCGTAATTAATAAGAACAAGAGGGAGTACGGCATTGTTCTGGAGATGGATAATGAGCTGACTGATTTTGTCCGCGACAACAGCACCTCACAGGATCTGTTTCTTACTGCAGGCACCAATTATGCCATAAACCAGGTGGTTTTCGGAGGAGCAATTTTGTACCAGGGGCATCAGTATTATGCCTGGAGTGCCGGATATGATACCTATTCCCGGGACATAATGGTACGAAGAATGTATGAGGCCTCAAGCCCCGGGGAGCTTAATGAGCTGGTTAAGGAGAATAATATCCGCTTTATTGTGGTTGAATATGCCAACAGAATAAGTACCGATTATATGCTTAATGAGGATAATATAAAGGCATCGTATGAATGTGTGTACTCCGAAGGGGAAGGAGAATATAAAACAAGCATATACGATACTCAAAAGCCAATTTATAAATAAATGTATTCATAATAAAATTTACATGGGCAAAGACGGTTTGCTGACTAAATGAAGAAAGGAGGTATTGTCATGCATTTTAAGTATGTGGTTGTAGGCGCCGGTCTGGCAGGACTCACATTTGCTGAGAGGATTGCAAACGAGCTGGATGAAAGGGTGCTGGTTATCGAAAGACGCGGCCATATTGGAGGCAATGTATATGATTCCTACAATGATGCCGGGATATTAATTCACAATTACGGGCCTCATATCTTTCATACCAACGACAGGGAGGTTTATCAATACCTGTCACGCTTTACCAGGTGGAATGATTTCTGGCACAGGGTTCTCACCTATGTAGACGGGAACCTGGTTCCCATGCCGATAAGTGTGGAAACCATCAATAAGCTGTATAACCTCAACCTAAGCTGCTTTGAAGTGGAACAGTTCCTTGAAAAAAGGGCTGTTGATATAAAGGAAATCAAGACAAGCAAGGACGTAGCCCTAAGCAAGGTCGGGCAGGACATATATGAAAAGATATTTGAGAACTATACGAAAAAGCAGTGGGGAGTCGATCCGGCACAGCTTGATACATCGGTAATATCCAGAATTCCTGTCAGGTTAAACAGAGACACCAGATATTTCAGTGACAAATACCAGGGAATGCCGTCCCGCGGATATACCGGGATGTGTGAGAATATGGCGGCAAGCAAAAACATAAAGATACTTCTTAATACCGACTACAGGGAGGTTATGAAGGACATTTCATATGACAAGCTGATTTATACAGGAGCACCTGACGAATTTTACGGGTATAAATACGGCAGGCTGGCTTACCGCAGCATAAACTTCATGTTTGAGACCCATGACATGGAGGAATATCAGGAAGCTCCCGTTGTCAATTATCCCAACGATTATGATTTCACCAGGATTACCGAGTTTAAGAAGCTCACCGGCCAGAAGCATGGTAAGACCACCATATGCAAGGAATTCCCATGTGACGAGGGTGAGCCCTATTATCCGTTCCCGACCGGTGAACACAAGGCGCAGTTTGCCCTGTATAAGAAGGATATGGAAAAGGAGCCGAATATTATCTTTATCGGCCGGCTTGCCCAATACAGGTATTATAATATGGATGGTGTTGTAAGGGCAGCTCTTGATGCATTTGCCGATATGTGCAAATGAGAAGGGGGAGGAAGCATGGATAAGCTCTATATTGTAATACCGGCTTATAATGAAGAGGAAAACATAAGAAAGGTGATAGATGACTGGTATCCAATTGTTGAAGGAATTGGCGAAGGCAGCAGGCTTGTTATAATCGATGACGGAAGCAGGGATAAAACCTGGGATATTATGCAGGAGTATGCAAAAAAGCTTGATGCATTCACGCCCTTGACCAAGCCCAATTCCGGGCATGGAGCAACGGTGCTGTACGGCTACCGTTATGCTTTGGATGCCGGGGCTGATTATATATTCCAGACAGATTCCGACGGGCAGACATTGCCGGAGGAATTCCGGCCCCTATGGGAGCAAAGAGCCTCATATGACATGCTTATCGGTCACAGAAGAAAAAGACAGGACGGCTTTATGCGAGTCCTTGTTACCAAAACGCTGAAGCTTGTGCTTGGACTGTGCTTCCATGTCAATATTCCTGATGCCAATACCCCCTTCAGGCTTATGAAGGCAGATACGCTGAAAAGCCATATAGAGCTTATTCCCGATGGCTATAATCTTTCGAATGTAATGATATCGGTTATATATGCAAAAAAGAAGCTGAAGGTTAAATATTTGCCGATTACCTTCCGCCCCAGGCAGGGGGGAGTTAATTCCATTAATATGAAGAGGATTGTAAGGATAGGCAGGCAGGCTGTTAAGGATTTCAGGCGTATGAACAGGATAATTTCCCGACAGCAATAATTATTCCGGGCATAAATTATGCATGGCATATAATACCGGTTAAACATTAAGGAAAGAGTGATTAGATGTTTAAGAAAATCTTATATACCGCTCTTGCTGTTATTGTCTTAAGTTATGGCAGCTATTTATTAGGTGATGATTTTCAATACTTTGTACAATGGTGGAGTACCATACTCCTTTTAGGATTAATATACTTACCTGTAACATCCGTTTTGTTCGCATCCTTTGAAGATAAGGGCTACATTTTCTCTAAAGCTATAGGTATTGCCGCTTCCGGATACATAATGTGGCTGACATCTTCACTTCACATAATGAAGTTTTCCGCAGCTTCCTGCATAATATCGGTGCTGGCAGGCCTTCTGGCAAATGCGGGAATAGTTTTAAGTCATTGGCTTAAGAGTAAAAAATCAAGCAGCAAACCCGATGCCTTATTTGCTTTTATTAAACCCTTCTCAGCAGATCTGGCAATTAAGCAGGAATTGATGTTCCTTGCAATATTTCTGATATTTTCATATATCAGAGGCTTCAAGCCGGAGGCTTACGGAACTGAAAAATTTATGGATTACGGTTTTATGACCAGCATGTTGAGAAGCGACTATATGCCGCCCCAGGATTTCTGGTTTTCCGGGACCCCCCTTAATTATTACTATGTCGGGCAGTTTTTTGCTGCATATCTTACAAGGCTGTCCTTTGTAAAGACTGCGGCAGGATACAACCTCATGCTTATGACGATAGCAGCATTTGCATTTATGATGCCCTATTCGATAGTATACCATTTACTTCGATTTCAGTATGGCAATGAACGCTGTCAGAATGACAGCGCCCATAACCGGAACGGCAATGTCCGTTATAATAATGACAACGCCCGCCGCAAGAAAGGCAGTGCCCGCTATAAGAATGATAAATTCAACCGCCGAAAAGTCAGCCTTTCCCGGTCCCGCAAGGATAGAAAAAGCAGGATTTTCCCCCATCTGGGAGGGCTGCTGGCCGGAGCCGGCGTATGCATTGCAGGAAATATGCACTATCCGGTATATAAATGGTTTGCAGCCTGGTGGCATAAGCTGGTTTTAAAAAGCGAATATGCTTACAGGTACTGGTTTCCGGATGCGACAAGATATATAGGCTATCAGCCCGAAACCAATGACAAGACCATTCATGAGTTCCCTGCCTATTCCTTTGTGCTGGGGGATTTGCATGCCCATGTAATTAATGTTATATTTGTATTGCTGGTTCTTGGAGTTCTTTTGGCATGGATGCTCAGGAAGCTGGAAGATTCAAGCAAGCCGGCCGTTTACGGCAAAGAAGGCAGGCAAGGATGGATATTTGCAATGCTTCGGGAGATTATTAACCCCTCCATAATTGCAATAAGCATACTTAACGGACTCTTCAGAATGACTAACTTCTGGGATTACCCGATTTATTACGTGGTTTCGGGAGCTGTAATTCTATTTACAAACCTTATTGTATATAATTTTAAGGGAAAAGCATATGGCTATACCGCACTTCAGGGGCTTATTGTCTTATTTATTGGTTACATAATAAGCCTGCCATTTACGCTTAAGTTTGAGAAGATATCTGCAATTCCCTATCTGGCAGAAAACCATACGCCTGCTTACCAGCTTCTTGTGCTTTGGGGTTTACCCATTCTGACAAGCCTGTTGTTCCTTGTTTTCTGCATTATTGATTTTGTTAAGGACAGGAAAGTAAAGGCGGCGGGAAGGACAGATAAGAGGCAGGCCTGGCTGCCGGCCTTTATGAAGAAGCTTGCCGGACCAAACCTTTATATTATTACCATAAGCCTGTGCGCAATCGGACTTGTCCTGATTCCAGAGGTAATCTATATCAAGGATATATACAGCGGTGATTACAAGAGGGCAAACACCATGTTCAAGCTTACCTACCAGGCCTTTATAATGTTCGGAATATGCTTCGGTTATATATTCGTATATGTTCTGGCATTTAAAAGGGCACTGTGGCAGAAGCTTGTAACCTCACTGGGTCTTATATTATTTATATTGACGCTTTACTATCCGCTGACTGCGGTTAAGCAGTGGTACGGCAATGTTTTTAAGAATAATGGCTATGAGGGACTGGATGCCACACAATTTATCAAAACAAGTTTTCCGTCCGATTATAATGCATTGCGATGGCTGAATGATAATGTGAAGGGCATGCCCGTAGTGCTTGAGGCTAACGGAGACAGCTACAGTGATTACCAGAGGGTATCTGTTATTACAGGGCTTCCAACCGTACTGGGCTGGTATAACCATGAATGGCTTTGGAAATCGAATCCTGAGAAGACCGACGACAAGACCTTGTCGGAGCTTAATGAGAGAGTCTCGCATGTTGAGACGGTTTATACCTCGGATAATGAAGAAATGGTCAGATCCATTATTGACAGCTATGACATATCATATATATATGTGGGATGGCTTGAGGAAAGGAAATACGACAATATAAACCATGAGCTTATCAGGAGGCTGGGCAAGGTAGTATATGAGGACCCTGAAAATGACACCGGCAGATACAGAACTTATGTTGTAAAGGTAGACTAATCCAATAGTATGTGGAATGTTATGCAGGAGTAAGTATGAATAAAAAAGGATTAAGTATTAAGCTTTCGGTAGTATTTCTTGCAGCGGCACTGCTTGTCATCCTGTCGGCGCATAAGGCGGACGCTGCAGAGAAAAACGATGTTCCTTATCTTATTAAGGTCAACAGATATCATAATACCATAACAGTTTACGCCAAGGATGAGATGGGCAAATACAATGTTCCTGTCAAGGCTTTTGTGTGCTCAACCGGGAAGAAGGGGACACAGACAGTCCTGGGAACATATAATACCAAGGCCAAATACCGGTGGAAGGCGCTTATGGGTGATGTTTGGGGGCAATATGCCACAAGGATAGTTGGCGGTATACTGTTTCATTCTGTATATTACTATGAGTACAAGAATCCCGGTTCTTTGGCAACAAACGAATACAACAAGCTGGGCTCGCCGGCTTCCCACGGCTGTATCCGGCTGACGGTGGCCGATGCAAAATGGATTTATGATAATTGCCCGGTGGGTACGACTGTAGTTATCTATGATGACAAGAGCAGTCCCGGCCCCCTTGGCAAGCCTGAAGCAATCAAGCTTCACGCATCAGTCCGGTGGGACCCCACGGATCCAGGCAAGGACAATCCATATAAGAGTAAGAAGCCTCAATTATATGGAGTTAAGAATAAATCCGTGCCGTGGGGATCCGAACTCAACCTTCTTGAGGGGATTACCGCAAAGTCATCGGTAGGTACAGACATAACAAAGAGCATTAATGTGAAGGGTAAGGCAGATACCAATATTCCCGGCACGTACAGTATAACATATTCGGTAAAGGACGCTCTGGGAAGGACTGCAGCAAAAACCGTCTCAATAAAGGTTAAGGACCCTCCCAAGCCGGTATTTACAGGGGTAGAAGACCGTATAATACCATTGAATGCTGAAATTACAAGGGATTATGCACTTGAAGGGGTAAGCGCAACGATCGGCGGGAAACCCGTGGATGCGGAGAATATTGATGTAAAGATAGAAACCCGGAAGGAATCTTATCTGATCTCATATTCCGTTTTAATCGGCAGCCTTTCATACGGCAGGGCTGATGCTTGCTTTACAATTGACAGGGAGGCCCCCGTACTTTCCGGAATATCTGACAGAACCCTTGAACCCGGCCGGATACCGGATGTGCAGTATGCCTTGCAGGGGGTAACGGTAACGGATAACTATTCGAATATCACCCCGGAGAATATAACGGTAAAAATAAAAGAAATCCCCTGGAGTATTACCGAAAGCCTTGACGAGCATGATGAAGAGGATGAAATCTGCGACTACGCGTTTTTAGTTACTTATGAGGTATCGGATAATGTCGGCAATACCAGGGTTGTGTCAGCAGTTTTTAAATATTGACAAAAGATTGTTTTTTGTTTATATTAATAATGTATAATTATGGGATATGGGGTAAGTACATATGATAGCTGTAAAGGAGAAGCAGAGGTCACTCGACCTGCCGACGCTTTTTATCTGGTTTATCATATATAGCTTCATAGGATGGGTATATGAAACCACGTATTGCTTCATAACGAATGGGAGATTGTCAAACAGGGGCTTTTTATTCGGTCCCCTGTGTCCCATATACGGATTGAGCATACTGGTAATGATTCTGCTTTGCTCCGGCAGATGCAGCAATATATTCACCCTTTTCCTGTCATGCTCCCTTACGGTTACGTTAATGGAATACATAACATCATTTTGGATGGAAGCCTTGTTTAACCGGAGATGGTGGGATTATTCGGATAAGCTGTTAAACATTAACGGGAGGGTATGTCTCGGAGCCTCGTTATTGTTTGGAGTCTGCGGAGTCCTGATTGTAAGATACATACATCCTGCCATTATCAGATTTCTTAACAAAAGGTTTTCAGAATCAACTCTAAGATACATAAACCTTTTTATAGTGATACTATTTATAATTGATATTATGGCCTCTTTTGTAGTAAGTCTTAAGTAAAAAATTTTTGGCTGTTGAATTCTCGGCAGGCAGAAGCATTATGAACTGCCTGCCTATTTTTTACTTCATATAAATAATATCATTTCCAAAACATGTAAATCATGCTATTATAATAATATTCCCGGTAGCTGCAGGTTACAGGATACCGGTTCTTATGAACTTCGCAATATTCTAAAAATGCATAAAAGAAAGGAGATTTCGAATGAACAAGTATTCAGACATCACTCCGGAACTAATGAATCTTGCCGGTATAGTCAGAAAGAGAAACTATATCGACCCCGAGTTGTATGCCAAATACGATGTAAAGCGCGGCTTGAGAGATATCAGCGGCAGAGGCGTACTGACGGGTCTTACCGAGATTTGCGAGGTATTTTCCTACAAGATTGTAAACGATGAGTATATTCCCTGTGAAGGGAAGCTTTATTACAGAGGATATGATGTTGAGGAGTTAATCAGGGGATTTACGGCCGATAATCGTTTCGGCTTTGAAGAAATTACTTATCTGCTGCTATTCGGAGAACTTCCCGATAAGGACAGACTGGAAGGCTTTATAAAGCTTCTTGAAAATTACAGGGAGCTGCCGCCCAGCTTTGTCAGGGATATAATCATGAAGGCTCCCAGCAAGGATATGATGAACACCCTGGCAAGGAGCGTATTGACATTATACTCATACGACGAGAAAGCGGATGATATATCTATTGAAAATGTGCTGCGCCAGGGACTGCAAATGATCGCACTTTTTCCCTTGCTGTCAGTATATGGATATCAGGCCTACAGCCATTATTATGAGAAAGGGAGTCTGGTTATCCATCCTCCCAAGAATGGCCTGTCAACAGCCGAGAACATACTTTATATGCTTCGTCCCAATAAGAAATATACGGAGCTTGAAGCAAGGATCCTTGACATAGCCCTTGTGCTTCATGCCGAGCATGGAGGCGGCAATAACTCCACATTTACAACGCATGTGGTTACCTCCTCGGGAACAGATACATATTCAACTGTGGCCGCATCCTTAGGATCCCTTAAAGGGCCAAGACACGGCGGCGCAAACATAAAGGTTATGAAGATGTTCAGTGACATGAAGGAAAATATAAAGGATTGGGAAGACGAAGAGGAGGTTGCACAGTATCTTAAGGATTTGCTGAATAAGAAAGCATTTGACAAGGCAGGACTTATATACGGCATGGGGCATGCGGTATATTCGATCTCGGATCCAAGGGCCAATGTACTTAAGAGTTATGTTAAAAGCCTTTCGGAAGAAAAGGGGCTGTTAAAGGAATTCAGGCTGTATGAGCTTGTTGAGCGGCTTGCTCCCGAGATTATCGCAAGGGAAAGGAAGATGTATAAGGGCGTAAGCGCTAATGTGGACTTTTACAGTGGCTTTGTTTACCATATGCTGGCATTGCCGTTGGAATTATATACCCCCATATTTGCCATAGCCAGAATATCCGGATGGATTGCACACCGGCTTGAGGAGCTTGCCAATGCCGGTAAGATCATACGTCCCGCTTATAAGTGTGTAGCACAATACAAGCCTTATGTAGAGATGAAGGACAGGAAAAAGCCTGTTGATGAGGAATAAATTACGTGAAAAACTTTGAATAAAGTGCAGATTATGCCATGTTTCGATTTGCTTTTCAAAAAAGTACCAGAGTATTTCAGTTTATTTTGCATATACTATAAGCGTAACTCGAAGTAATTAAAATATGCATGTATATTTATATATTTATTTCGAGCTTACCTCTTAATTGTAAACATTCAACACAATTGTTCCGGTATATAATATCCGGGATAAGAAATGGAGGAGTTTATATGGCAAGAAGAAACAGAGCTGAAATACCTGAAGCACGTGAAGCGCTTAACAGATTTAAATATGAGGTTGCCAATGAGCTGGGAGTGCCTTTGAAGCAGGGATATAACGGGGATCTTACCTCCTATCAGAACGGCTCTGTCGGCGGATATATGGTTAAAAAGATGATACAGGAACAGGAAAGAAAAATGGCAGGCAAATAGCCATATATAATGCAAGTATTAAGGGGCTTTTACAGCCCCTTTTATTATTAATAAAAGTGTTGAAAACTTCAGTCTGATAGGATAAACTAGACTTAAATACATTGACAAAAGTACATAATAATATAAAATAATGATTATAACAGTTTTGTTATGATTTGGAGATTTATTTTATGAGAGTAATAGCAGGTAAAGCAAGACGGCTGCAGCTTAAGACACCGGAAGGCTTTGATACCAGGCCAACCTCCGATAAGCATAAGGAAACCTTGTTCAACATATTGAATCCTTATCTGGCAGATGCAGATTTTCTGGATCTTTTTGCAGGAAGCGGAGCTATTGGAATTGAAGCATTATCCAGGGGTGCAAAATATGCTGCATTTGTGGAGGACAACAGAGCAGCGCTGGACTGCATCAGAATTAATCTTCAAAATACGAGGCTGGAGAAACAGGCTGAAGTATTTGCAATGAGTGCGCTGGAAGCTATCAGGGCGCTGGAGATTAAGGGTAAGGTATTTGATATTATTTTTATGGATCCGCCATATAACCGTATGTTGGAATGCGACCTGCTGCTTGCTTTGCAGCATTCTAATATAGTATACTGCAACACGATTATAATTGTTGAGGCATCCCTGAATACAGGTTTTGACTACCTTGAGGATACCAAGTTCAGGATATTTAAGAAGAAGGAATATAAGACAAGCCAGCATGTCTTTATTGAAGTAAAATAACTATAAATTACAGACGCGGGAGAAAATGCATGAAGACAGGAGTATATCCGGGCAGCTTTGATCCGATTACAATGGGACATCTGGATATTATTATCCGTGCTGCCGGACTGGCGGATAATTTAATAATAGGCGTTTTAAAAAACACCAATAAAAAGTCAGTTTTTTCATTGGAGGACAGGGTTAATTTTATTGAGCGGGTAATCAGGGAGGAAACCAGCCTTACCAATGTCACTGTTGAAGCCTTTGATGGCCTGCTGGTTGATTTTGTACGTAATAAGGGAGCTTCTCTCATTATAAGAGGCCTCCGTGCGGTAACTGATTTTGAGTATGAGCTTCAGATAGCCCAGATGAACCATAAGCTGGATTCCGGGGTGGACACCGTATTTTTCACCACCTCGGTTGAATATTCCTACCTAAGCTCAAGTGCGGTCAGGGAAATAGCAAGCTTTGGAGGAGATATAAGACCCTTTGTTCCGAAATGTATTGTTCAGTCCGTGTATGACAAGTATAAATCGATAAGGAGTGTTTGAAAATGGGAGCAAGCAGAATTGAGCAGTTAATTGAGGATATCTACGAATTTGTTGAAAGCTGCAGGATGCAGCCGCTGTCCAGCACCAAGGTTATCGTTCCAAAGGATGAGTTGTACGATCTTTTGGACGAGCTCCGACTCAGAACTCCCGACGAGATTAAGAGGTATCAGAAAATAATTGCAAACCGGGACGCAATCATAGCGGATGCGGAGAATAAAGCGGAGATGATACTTGTACAGACAAGGGAAAAGGCCAGGGAAATGCTGAATGAGCACGAAATCATGCAGCAGGCTTACTATGAGGCAAACGAAATGATTATGCAGGCATCCCAGGAAGCAGATAAAGTGCGCAGGGAAGCCCAGGCAGAGGCAGATCAGATTCGTTCAGCCGCTCTTGCATATTCCAACGATGTGCTGTCGGAGGTTGAAAGGGTTGTTGCAGCTACATACGAAGCCATTCTTTCCAGGTATGACGGTTTTGTGGATGTACTTAAGGGGAATCTTGATATAATTGCACTCAATAAAAAGGAAATAAACGAGCAGCTTAATCCCCGGGCCGGTGTTGAAGAAGACCTGCCTGAGGTTCGTTTTGAAGATAATAATTAATTTGGTTCCGATGTACGCCTGTTTTCAATAAACACCAAGCGAATGTGCAGGCTTAAGTAATCATACGGTGCCTTTTACCATGATATATATAACAGATAAAACCAGAGCTATAGCTGCACTGATCAGCTTAACACATAAATAGTATTTCAGGGATAGTCTTGAGCTTCCCAGTACGCTTTTGGTTTGGGCAATACCGGATAAACCGCCAAAGGAGGTNNAGGACTATTTTTATATTGGTATTCATGGGTATTCTGCATATTTGATTAATGCCTGTGGTTATTTCCAGGGCTCCGATCATTACAGCCTTGAACAAGCCTGTATCGGGACCGATTTCATTAGTAATCTGTGCAAGTATGGAGAATAATATTATATATCCGCCTATTTTAGTAATTACTTCAAAACCGTTCATAATAGAGCTGTCCAGAATATCGAAGCTGAAGCGTACGGGACGGTAATTCATGCGAATATTTTGCCGGACTGTATCGTCTGCTGCAGCAGGTGTACAGGTTCTCATTCTCAATCCGGTGAAGGTACGGCATATAATTGAAGCCAGAATTGAAGAACCGTAGACTATTGCGAATAACGGCAATCTGATATGGGGAAGCTTTAATTGGCTTATGGAAATATAGCTTAAGATAAATATCGGACTTGCATTATTACACATTCCCATCAGGAAATTGCCCTCATATCGCAATATTTTGCCCTCCGAGGTCAGGTCGGCCGTTGCTTTGGCCCCCATGGGAAGCCCCGACAGGAAACCCACAAGCACCGGATAGCAGCCGACGGGACTTATCCTTAACAGACGGCCTATGACAGGGTATAAAAAGCGGCTTATACGATCGGCAATATTCAACCTTATCATCAGGTTGGATAGAATAATAAAGGGAAGAAGAGCGGGACAGACATTTATAAACCATAATAAAAGCCCCGAGCTAGCCCCCTTGAAGCTGGCATATGGATATAAAAACATAAGTATGAATATGAACAGGATCGCTCCCTTGATAAGCCTGTTCACAATAAATGACCTTTTTTGAATAACCGGTCCGGAAAAAATTTTGCCTGTGCCTTCCATAATTACTCCAAAATACGGGATTACTATAATCTATTGGCATGCCCCTCCGATTATTCAACATTAATATATCAATAATAAAAGTTTTACAATAGGGCTTAAATTAGCCCATTGAACCTAATTTATTAAGTTATCACGGTACTGTTAAGTATCTGAAATATATTATACGAGAGATTTAAGCAGTAAAAAAATATATAAAGTACTGATAAATCGGTACTTGACTTAAAGAGGAGATTTGATCATGAGTGAAGATAACAGACTACCTAAAAGAAACGAAGTTAAAAAGGAATATACCTGGGCTATAGAGGATCTGTTCGCCTCGGATGAGGATTGGAAGGCGGAATATGAGAAGGTTCGCGTTCTTATGGAAAAAGCCCTGCAGTACAAGGGAAGACTGGGCAAGTCCCATGATTTACTGTTTGGATTTTTACAGCTCTCCGATGAAATAAGCATACTACTTGAGCGGGTGTATGTATATGCAAATCAAAAGTATCATGAGGATACTGCCAATTCGGTTTATCAGGATCTTTCGGACAAAGCCGGTGCATTGTATGTACAGGTTCACTCCGCACTGTCCTTTTCAACACCCGAGATTCTTTCCATACCGGAGGAGGATATAATTCAGTTCCTTAATGAGAATAAAGGACTGAAGCAGTATGATTTTTATATCAGGGACATACTGCGCCAGAAGCCCCATGTTCTGGGGCAGGAGTTGGAAAAGCTGCTTGCGGATGCGGGTGAGATAGCTAAAGCTCCCGGGAACATCTTCTCCATGTTCAATAATGCCGATATTAAATTTCCCGAAATTAAGGATGAGAACGGGCAGAATATAAGGATAACCCACGGAAGATATGTAAGGTTATTGGAGAGCAGAGACAGAAGAGTCAGGAAGGAAGCCTTTGAAGGCGTATATTCGGCTTATTCCGCCTTTAAGAATACGCTTGCAGCTGCCTTCGGTTCAAATGTAAAGCAGGAGCTTTATTATGCCAGAGCAAGAAAGTATGAATCCTCCCTGATGATGGCCCTTGACAAATCAAATATTGCACCTGAGGTATATACAAACCTTATTGAAGCGGTTCACGATAATATGGAGCTTATGCACCGTTATGTTTCTGTCAGGAAGAAGCTGTTAGGACTTGATGAGCTTCATATGTACGATTTGTACACCCCTCTGGTACAGGATGTAAGTATGGATATGTCCTTTGATGAGGCAAAGGCTCTGATAATTGAAGGATTAAAGCCTATGGGAGGAGAATATGCCCGGATTCTCAGGGAGGGCTTTGAGGGACGATGGATTGACATATACGAGAACGAAAACAAGCGAAGCGGAGCATATTCATGGGGAGCCTACGGGACTCATCCCTTTATCCTGCTTAATTATAACAACACCTTGAACAGTGTTTTCACGCTTGCACATGAGATAGGCCATGCAATTCACAGCTATTTATCCGACCATACGCAGCCATATATTTATGCAGGTTATAAGATCTTTGTGGCAGAGGTTGCATCCACCTGCAATGAAGCCCTGCTGATGGATTATATGCTGAAAAACACCAGGGACAAAAAGGAGAGGGCTTATCTGATAAATCACTATCTTGAAAAATTCAAGGGTACCCTGTTCAGACAGACAATGTTTGCGGAATTCGAGATGATGACGCACAAGCTGGCGCAGGATGGGGAAAGCCTGACTGCGGATATGCTGTGCAGGGTTTACCATGACCTGAACAAGGCATACTTCGGTGATGATATAGTGATAGATTCTGAAATTGACATGGAATGGGCAAGAATACCCCATTTTTATGATGCATTTTATGTATATCAGTATGCAACCGGATATTCGGCTGCAATAGCATTGTCCAGGAGGATACTGAAGGAGGGTGCTCCTGCGGTTGAGGATTATATTAGATTCTTAAGCAGCGGCAGCTCCGACTATCCTATTGAGCTTCTAAAGAAAGCCGGAGTTGATATGAGCACCAAGCAGCCCGTTAATGAGGCTCTTAAAACCTTCGGTGAGCTGCTGGATGAAATGGAAGCTTTGGTTTAAGCAGGCGGTTTATATCATGCATATGCCATGCCTGTATTCATTGGGTATTGAGACGCCGAACTTCTCATACACGGCCTGGTTATAAATATGCGCGGCAAGGATATCCCCCTTAAGCATCCTTTTTCCCACGGGGTCCAGATTGCCGGCGGCCTTTGACATTTTTGTAATTACAGGTATTTGATTTAAATTAATGATTTTTCTGAGAAGAGGCGTGGAAGACTTCTTTATTCCCAGTATCCGTGCATAGTAAACAAACCCCTGTTTCCTGTATTCGCGTACGTCGTCCTCCCTGATGCTCAGGAGCAGGTGGATCAGAGCCCTGTTTATGCGGGTTTGTGTAAGGTTTCTGGATTTGAGCTTTTTTATGAGGTCGGACATGCTCATATTGAGATTCGTAAGGTTAAGGATTCTTTCGGCAAGGTCGGGGTTTATGTCAAGGTAACTGCTTAAACCATCCTTATCCTCATGAAGGAGTTTGTACCTGATTACGGCGGAAAAATCCTCGAGGGTTACAGGATAGGTTTTATTATAGTTTTCAGTAAGCAATGCATACACATCCTCCGGCACACTGTTAATCACAGGGGCAATCCCGAATATGTCCCTGGCGCTTTCAATTATGCTTCTTATGGAGGTGGCGGAGGAATAAGCTTCATTCTCCCTGCCGGGCATTTCGGCGGATACTGAAGAACCTTCACTGCTGCCGGCAAGCCTCCGGTCATGATAGTGAGAGCATACCCTTTGTATTGTGACAGGCTCAATAGATGAGGAGATTTCGTTAAGCGCCCTGACATATTCCACCCCAAGTATATTGTTGGGCTCGCTTATTATATTTGACAGCAGCTTACGAGTATTATCAGCATCGCCGTAAGTATTAAGTCTGTCGGGGGTATGCTCGGAGGAAAGATATCCCTCCAGCGCCCTGGCCCTTGCGGCAGGATAGGTTAGCCCCTTTCGCATCAGGTGCGGGAGCTGCTCATCAATATATTCAGAGGCAATATGAAGAAGTCTTGCAGCCTCGTTAATCAAGCCAATATCTCCGGACTCGCTCCCGAAGCACAGATAATCCACCACACCCAGACGGTCAAGCAGGGATACGGCGCCCAGTGCAAAGTATTCGGCGCTTCCGGTGGCGTAGCAGGCAGGAAGCTCTATGACGATATCGGCTCCATTTTGCAAAGCCATCATGGCGCGGCTATATTTATCAATCAAGGCCGGAGCGCCGCGCTGCACAAAATTACCGCTCATAACGGCAATAATATAGTCTGCTCCGGTTATCCTTCTGGCTTCCCGGATATGATATTTGTGGCCGTTATGGAAAGGATTATATTCGGTAATAATGCCTGCCGCCTTCATATATGAACTCCTTTATTATTCGTCAATGCCGTATGTTGCCCATGAGAATTCGTAACCGGTTTATTCAATTCATTATATACAGGACAATAGATTATGGCAAGTATATTATAGGAAGCCATGTCATATTACAACGTAATAATGGCAATTATACATAATTACTCTTGTTTATAAAGCAAAATAGTTATATAATAAAATTTGCGAGTTTTATTAATTAACATATATATTAAAGGAAGATACACGGAAGGAGAAGCATCATGGGATTTATTGACGCTATTAAGCTCAGGGCGAAGCAGAATATCAAAACAATCGTGCTTCCNNGCAAATGACAGGAGAACTCTTGAAGCAGCTCATAAGGTACTTGCGGAAGGAATAGCAAATATTATATTATTAGGAAATCCGGAGGATATACGTAAAAATTCACAGGGTCTTGACATATCCAAAGCTGAGATTGTAGATCCGTTAAATACGGACAAGCTTCAGCAATATATCGATTTGCTTGTAGAAATTAGAAAAAGCAAGGGTATGACACCGGAACAGGCAAAGGAGATTTTGACGAAGGATTATTTGTATTTTGGCGTTACCATGGTTAAGGCGGGAGATGCAGACGGCATGGTTTCCGGTGCAGTTCATTCAACAGCCGATACGCTCCGCCCGTCCCTGCAGATTCTTAAGACTGCTCCCGGTACAAAGCTGGTTTCAACATTCTTTATTATGGTTGTTCCGGATTGCACCTTTGGTGAGAACGGCACCTTTGTTTTCGCAGATTGCGGATTAAATCAGAATCCCACGCCGGAAGAGCTGGCGGCTATAGCGAAGAGCTCTGCGATGAGCTTCAAGACATTGGTAGGAAAGGAACCCATCGTTGCGATGCTGTCCCATTCTTCGAAGGGAAGCGCTAAGCACGCGGATGTTGATAAGGTTGCAGAAGCTGCCAGAATCGTGAAGGAGGCATGCCCGGAGCTTAAGGTTGACGGCGAATTACAGCTGGATGCCGCTATTGTTCCCAGCGTCGGCTCCTCTAAGGCACCCCAAAGTCCGGTGGCAGGTAAGGCTAATGTTCTTATATTCCCCGACCTTGATGCAGGAAATATCGGATATAAGCTGGTTGAGAGACTTGCAAAAGCAGAAGCCTACGGTCCTATGACTCAGGGTATTGCAAAGCCCGTAAATGATTTATCAAGAGGCTGTTCTGCGGAGGATATCGTAGGTGTAATCACCATCACAGCGGTACAATGCCAGGCATAATATGATGGCTTATACAAAATATCATAGGAGAGGCATAGATTAATTTAACTTAAGGAGAACATAAAATGAAGATATTGGTAATTAACTGCGGGAGCTCTTCTCTGAAATATCAGCTGATCGATATGGATAATGAAGCTGTTCTGGCAAAAGGTCTTTGTGAAAGGATTGGTATTGAAGGCTCAAAGCTGACTCATGAGCCAATGGGAAAAGAAAAATATGTTGTTGAAAAACCGATGAAAAATCATCAGGTAGCAGCAGATCTCGTTATCAACGCTCTTCTGGACGCGGAGCATGGTGTAATCAAGGATATTAAGGAAATAGCAGCAGTAGGACATCGGGTTCTTCATGGCGGAAAATACTACAGTGATCCTGTAGTCGTGAATGAGAATGTTAAGAAGGTCATCAAGGACTGCTTTGATCTGGGACCTCTTCATAATCCGGCTAACCTGACCGGTATTATTGCCTGTGAAGCTGCTATTCCGCACGCTCCCCAGGTTGCGATATTTGATACCGCTTTCCATCAGACCATGCCGGAAAAAGCATATTTATATGCAATTCCATATGAATATTATGAGAAATATTCAATAAGAAAATATGGTTTCCATGGAACCAGCCACAGTTATGTTTCCAAGAGAACGCTTAAGGTTTCCGGTCTTGACCCGAAGAATTCAAAGGTGATCGTAGCTCATCTCGGGAACGGCGGCAGTATTTCGGCAGTTCTGAACGGGAAATGTATCGATACCAGCATGGGACTGACTCCCCTTGAGGGCTTGATCATGGGAACCAGAAGTGGTGATATTGATCCGGCCGTCCTTCAATACATTTCGCATAAGGAAGGAAAAACAATTGATGAGCTGTTGAACATGTTGAATAAACAATCCGGAATGCTTGGAATCTCGGGTGTATCAAGCGACTTTAGAGATGTTAAGAAGGCAGAAGCAGAGGGCAGCCACAGAGCAAAAGTAGCCAATGAAGCTTTCGTTTACAGAGTTGCAAAGTATATTGGCGCTTACACGGCAGCTATGAATGGGGTTGATGCTATTACATTCACTGCCGGCGTCGGTGAAAACGATGCAATCATAAGATCCCAGGTTTGTGAATATTTAGGTTATCTGGGCGTTAAAATAGACGAAGAAAAGAATAAGGTCAGAGCAATAGAGCAATTGATTTCAACGGAGGATTCCAGGGTAAAAGTATATATTATTCCTACCAATGAAGAGCTTATGATTGCAAGGGAGACCCTTGCGCTGATATAATATTTTTCGTTGACAAACACAGGCGTACTCGCTATAATACATTTGTGCGCTAAAAAGCATATTATAAAAAGCTTATTATATATAGGTATTTCGGAGAATAAAAATGCTGATTTCATTATCGGAAATAGTGAATGCCAAGGATAAAACGGAGCATATCAGGGTCCCGATTGAAATGGAGAGCTTTGATTTCCTGGGAAGCTCTTATGAGTTTGCAGATAAGGAAATGGTTGATTTGACAATTACCAATCTTGGCAACAGGATGGTATTGATTAATGGCAGTACGAGTATTTCATTATTTCTGTTCTGCAGCAGATGCTTAAAAAAGCTTGTTTTTCCTTATGATATCAGCTTTCAAAAGGAAATTGATTTTAAGCTGACCGATGCGGAACGCACAGAAAACCTGGATGAAGCTAATTATATTGTGGGATACAATCTGGATGTGGACATATTAATCCGTGAGGAGATTGTCATGGGATTTCCTATGAAGCTATTGTGCAGACCGGATTGCAAGGGCATATGTAAAACCTGCGGGACTGATCTTAATGAGAAGGACTGCAACTGCGACAATACGGAATATGATCCCAGAATGTCGGTAATCCGGGATATCTTCAATAACTTTAAGGAGGTGTAATAATGATCTGTCCTAAGAATAAAACATCAAAAGCCAGGAGGGACAAACGCAGGGCAAACTGGAAAATGACTGCGCCCAATCTTGTAAAATGCAGCAAATGCNNAAATAATACCTCAGGAATAACAAACTAAAAGCAGGGCTTCCCGAAGAATCGGGAAGCTTTTTATTTGCGTAAATTTTTACATTAGGTTATGCATTCCGTCGAATTTGGATTTAAGGAATTATTATCTGAAAAGTATGTAAGGACTGGTACTAAATAAAATCCTAAAGTTAATATAGTTTGAATTTCATATCTTTTCAAACGATATTGTTTAATTATTCGCAATATATTGTTTGTTTATATCCATTAATATATAATATTTCCGTAAGTAACCAGTTATATTAATGGAGGAGGAAAGCCGAATGAAGATTAAGAGATTATTAGTACTTATTCTCGCAATTTTGACAGTATTTACATTGGCAGCATGTAAAGGCGATGACGCCAAGGAGACCGATTCGGATGATACGGGGAAGACCGAAGCTACAAAGGCTCCTGAAAAAGACGGGGAGGATAAAACCGATACAAAGGAAACAACAGATGAAAAGACTGAAGAGCCGGTTGTAATTCGTATTGCATGGTGGGGTTCACAGGCTCGTCATGACAAAACGGTGCAGGTAATCGAGATGTACGAAGCACAGAACAAGAACGTGGATATACAGTATGAGTTCTTTGATTTTGACGGTTATTTCACCAAGCTCAACACACTGGTAACTTCCAATGATGTGTGGGACTGCTTCCAGTTGGGCGGCAATTTTCCCGCATATATGAACAAGATACTTCCTCTCAATGATTTCATTGAGAAAGGTATAATCGACGCCTCCCAGACAACGGATGCATTCCTTAAGACTACACAGGACAAGGGTATCCAGGTCGGCGTTTCCAATGGCGTTAACTGCTACGGAATAGCTTATGACCCTGTAATGTTTGCCGAAGCAGGCGTACCTGAACCTACACAGAACTGGACATGGGACGACTGGAAGAATGCATGCCTGACAATCCATGATAAGCTTGGCATATTCGGAAGCTCCAAGATGGATCATTTCATCAGCGGCTGCTCCATGGGTGTATCGCAGGAGGATTTTGCATTGAACTTCTTTGCACCTACCAACGACAAGCTGGGATTTGACGATTACACACTTCTGACAGATTATATCCAGATGATTGCCGATCTTACTGAAGCAGGAGCATATCCGGATCCGGGCGCAATCAACGAGATAAAGGATATCGAGGGTGACTTTGTTGCAACAGGTGAAGCTGCCATGACTTGGGTTGCAAGCAACCAGTTCATAGCCTTGTCAACCGCTGCCGGCAAAGAGCTTAAGCTGGCTCCGGCACCCAGAAAGTATGCTGACGGTCCTTCCGGTTCCGTACTGCAGTCCTCGCAGATGTTCTGCGTATCAACCGACTCCAAGAATCCTGAGGAAGCAGCTAAATTCCTTAACTTCTTCTGGACCGATGAGGAAGCCAACAAGATACTTGCAGGCGAGCGCGGAATTTCCATATTCACCAATGTAATCGAAGCTCAGGAGCCTGTTATGTCAGAGCAGCAGATGGTTGTCAATGAGTTTGTTAACTTAATCGGAAGCTTCCCGACCGGTGAGGTGAATGTTATAAGCCCTGAACCGAAGACAGAGATTGAGGATTACTACAAGCTTCTTATTGAAAAGGTTATTTACAAGGAAATGACAGCCGACGAAGCAGCCAAGGAGATATTCGAGTTTGCAAAATCGAAGTTTTAATAGGTATGTATAGCTCCTTATACTTTATAACAGGCAGCAAACATTATTAGTCTATGACAAATAGTAGGCGCTGCTATCCGCACAAGGAGAAGCATCAGAAAGAAGACTTGAATAAAGTTTTCTCCGAAGGGAACCTTTTCCACAGAAAAGGTGACTGACAGGAACATCCTCTGTTTGCTCCTTCTTGTGCGGTTCTGTATACGGCTTATAAAAACGCATTTACTGCACTGCTTTCAGGCAGGTCATGCGCCGCATCAACGGCAATAAATTGGAGGCTGTCAAATGGGTGTTGATAAGAATAAACATGACTTTAAGATGTTTAGTCAGTTCAAAAGATTCCTCTGTAAGGAAGGAACCGCAGGCTATGTATTTGCGGCGCCCTTCATAATCGGATTTCTGGGCTTCACCATAATTCCGATACTTTATTCGCTATATTATTCTTTTACAAATTATAACCTGATGGATCAGGAAAGCATTATATGGTTTGAAAATTATAAAAGGCTTATGATGGACAAAAGGTTCTGGAAGTCAATGGGGGTTACGCTCAGATATGTATTAATGTCCGTACCGCTTAAGCTTGCCTTTGCGCTTTTTGTTGCCGTGCTGCTGACCAGGAAGACAAAGCTGCAGGGATTATATCGTTCCCTGTACTATGTTCCGTCCCTTATCGGCGGAAGCGTAGCCGTTGTTCTTGTATGGAAGGAGATCTTTTCCCGGCAGGGGCTCGTAAACAGATTGATGCAGCTTATGGGACTGCCAAAAATATCATGGTTCGGTGATATGAAGCTGGCTGCGGTTCCTCTTGTACTTATGTCTGTATGGCAGTTTGGTTCCAGCATGATCATATTTGCTGCAGGCTTAAAGCAGGTGCCTGATACCTATTACGACGCTGCCAAGATTGACGGAGCCGGGCGCATCAAAACCTTTTTTCATATAACTATACCTTGCATATCTCCTGTAATATTATATAATCTTGTTATGCAGACCATCTCCGCCTTCATGGTATTCACCCAGGCTTATGTTATTACCAAAGGCGGACCCAATGATGCAACGAATTTCTATGCGCTGTATATTTACAAGCACGCATTTGATTACCGCGATATGGGCTATGCAAGCGCCATGTCCTGGGTGATGCTGGTTGTTATCAGTATTATTACATACATCATATTCAGGACATCGAAATATTGGGTGTTCAGCGAAGCTGACGAAGGTTAGGGGGTGGAGCAATGTCTTTTAAAAGTAAAAGAAGACTGTTAAGATTAATTTACCATATATTTGTGGCCGTTTTCGGACTTGTGATGATTTATCCGGTGCTTTGGATGATTAGCGGATCCCTGAAAAATAATGTCGAAATTATTAAGGGCTCACTCTCCCTTATACCTCCAAACTGGCGCTGGGATAATTATGCCACCGGCTGGAGGGGCTTCGGCGGCATAAGCTTTGCCACCTTTTTCAAGAATTCATTCTTTATCTCATGTGTCGCAACCATAGGTACAGTATTAAGCTCCTCCTGCATTGCCTATTCCTTTGCCAGACTCAGGTACAGGGGAAGGAAAATCTGGTTCACATTAATGATTATGACAATGCTTCTTCCGGGACAGGTATTATTGATACCGCAGTACATACTGTATCACAGATTGGGGTTGGTGCCGTCCATGGTACCGCTGCTGCTGCCGCATTTTCTGGGCCAGGCCTTCTTTATTTACCAGATGATGCAGTTCATGGCAGGCATCCCAAGGGAACTGGATGAAGCTGCCTTCGTGGATGGCTGCAGCAGGTACGGAATATATGCCCGCATAGTATTTCCTCTTCTTAAGCCTGCAATTGTGACTACGATCATCATACAGTTCTATTGGAAATGGGACGATTTCCAGGGACCATTGATATACTTAAGCACACCGCTTTCATATACGGTATCCATAGCGCTCAAGCTTTTTGTGGATTCGTCCTCTACTACAGATTACGGAGCATTGTTTGCAATGTCCACACTGTCGCTGATACCGGTGTTCCTGATATTCCTTTTCTTTAATAAATACCTTACCGAAGGCATCACTATGAGCGGCCTTAAGGGTTAGAACAGGGGAGATATCATGGCTATAGACCGTTACAAGCTTATATCAAGGCATAATCCGCATCTGAAGGAGATTGATTATAAGTCCGCACTTACGATAGGCAACGGCGGATTTGCTTTTACTGCGGATGTCACAGGTCTTCAGACCATGTATAAGGAGTATTTGGAGAACGGTATGCCGCTATGTACCATGAGTCAGTGGGGATGGCATACAATTCCCGCAGACAATGATGAGAAGCGCTATACACTTAAAGACCTTGCAATGACGGAATATGACCATGCAGGACGCAGGGTTTTATATGCTGTGGATAAAAAGTCCGGCTATGAGAAGATATATAATTGGCTCAGGGAGAACCCCCATAGATTTAATCTGGGACGCCTGAGCCTTTACTGCGACGGGAGAAGGATAAGCTCCGAGGATATTACGGATATATGCCAGAGGCTGGACCTTTATGAAGGAATATTAGACAGCAGCTTCATACTGCATGGAGTGCCCGTCAGGGTTTTAACCTGCTGTCATCCCTCATCGGATACTCTGGCAGTAAAGATAAAATCGGAATTGCTTGATAAGGGACTGCTTGAAGCAGGACTGTCCTTCCCATACGGGTCTTCCGATATTACAGGCTCTGACTGGGAAGCATGGGATAGGCATGAGACGCAGATATGTGAAAAGAAAATTGACTGCTCGAAGGATATGCTGCTGTGCTTTAAGCGCAGAATGGACGATGCTGCTTATCATGCAATAATCGGAAGCGACAGCAATCTGAATGTAAGACAGGCAGGGCAGCATGAATACCATTTTAGTATAAGAGATGATAAAAGGCTCTCCTTCACATTGACATATTCACAGGAATGCCCCGGATTTATACCCTCGGTTACACAGACTTTCCAGGAATCCTGTGCAGGCTGGCGCTGCTTCTGGAACAGCACGGGTGTGATAGATCTGCATAATTCCGCAGATAGCAGGGCAATGGAGTTGGAGCGCAGGATTATCCTTTCCCAATACCAGTCCGCTGTCCAGGACTTAGGGCCGCTTCCGCCGCAGGAGACAGGTCTTACCTGTAACAGTTGGCACGGCAAATTTCATCTTGAGATGCATCTGTGGCATCAGGGATATCTTCCTTTATGGAATCTTGGAAAGAAGCTGATTCCTGTTATAAACTGGTATATACAGCATCTTCCGCAGGCGAAGGAAAATGCAGGACGAAACGGTTATGCCGGAGCAAGATGGCCCAAACAGACTGCATATGACGGGGTTGACAGCCCGTCGCCGATAGCAACGCTTCTTATATGGCAGCAGCCCTCAATAATTTATATGCTTGAAACCATGTACCAGATTGCAGCACGCAAGGAAGCCGACGGGGAATGCAGCAGCTACATACTCAATAAATACTGGATTCTTGTGAAGGAAACAGCGGATTTCATGGTTGATTATGCCGTTTATAACAGGAAGGACGGTATATATGAGCTGCTTGGGCCGCTTATACCTGCCCAGGAGGTCCATGACGCAATGGAGGTTGCAAATCCTGTATTTGAGCTTGAATACTGGAGATTTACCCTGCAGATTGCATTAAAATGGGCAAAGCGGATGGATAAGCATACGGATATGGTAAAATGGAGTCATGCTGCACAAAACATGGCCGGTCCGCCTGTTAAGGACGGCCTGTATCTTGCACATAAGAATTGTCCTTTAACCTTTGAAAGCTTCAACAAAGACCATCCAATGATGCTGGGTATATACGGACTTATCGGAAGTGACCGGGCTAATCCTGATATAATGAGAAATACTTTGAACAAGGTTTTGGAATGCTGGGACTTCTCCACAATGTGGGGTTGGGATTTTGCCATGATGGCAATGACTGCCGTTAGGCTGGGCATGCCGGAGCAGGCAATTGATCTGCTTCTAATGGATTTGCCAAATAACAGGTATTCAATAAGCGGCAGCAATACACAGGACCTCAGGAAGGAGCTGCCGGTGTATCTGCCGGGTAACGGCTCGCTGCTGCTTGCCGCTACTATAATGACAGCGGGATATTACGGCTGCCTTAAGGATAAGCCGGGATTCCCGGATAACGGATTATGGGCGGTGGAGTATGAAGATATATACCCTATGCTATAGATAATAATGATTCTGATGCTTAGATGAAACAAATTCTGATGCTTAGATGATATAATTATGATGTTTCAGATGATAATAAATCCGATGCTTTATGATGTTTAATCGGGCTCGAAAGGAAGCAGTTATGGAAAACATTCTTTTCAGTGATGCGGTGGGCGGTATAAGCATTGAGCGCATCGAAAGAGACTACAACTTCAATATGATTTCGAAGCATTTTCATAATGAGTATGAGATATACTATCTTCTTAGCGGGGAAAGGTATTACTTCATTGAGAAGCAGATTTATTATGTAAAAAAGGGAAGTCTTGTCTTCATAGACAGGAACCAGATTCACAAGACGGTTGGAACCAATAAAGATTATCATGACAGGATACTGCTTCTTATTTCGGGGGATGAAATTGAGCCCTTCCTTAAGCTTGCCAGGGATATGGACATGAATTCCTTTTTTGCCAAGTATTCAGGGGTACTGGAGCTTAATGAAACAGGGCAAAAGCATGTGGAAAGCATACTGTTTTCCATAATACGGGAAATGAAGATGAAGCAGACAAGCTATGAGTTCCTTGTCAAATCAAAGCTTGCCGAGCTTTTTATATATGCAATACGCTGCAACAACGGCGAGAATGTAACCTTGAAGGCCGAAACTGCCGGCACCGAGAAATACAAAAAAATCAGCGAGATAGCGGAATATATTAATGAGTATTATTATACCGACATCTCATTATCTGACATATCACGGGACTTTTATATAAGCAAATGCTACCTCAGCAGAATATTCAAGGAGGTTTCGGGTTTTACCGTTAACGAATATATAAACATCATAAGGATTAAAAAGGCACAGCAGTTATTAGAGAACTCCGATTACAATATTACGGAGATAGCTGAGAGGATAGGATATGAAAGCCTTACGTATTTTGAGAAGGTATTCAAGAAATATCTTGAGTTGTCTCCGTTAAGGTACCGCAAGAAATTCACCAGAAAAGGCGCCAAGGGATAGATTAAGGCGTGATTCAAAGCCATCATGACAAAAGCGTGTTTTAAATCAGCATAATTAAAGAGCATTTAATCCAAATATAATTAAGGCGTGAGTCAAAATCAATACTTTACGTTTGGTTTGAATCACGCCATTATATCGAACCCGTTAAGCTTTTCTGTTATATTATCTGCCCGTTTCCTTAGCAACAAGCTCTACTACGCCATACTTTTCACGCAGTCTGGGCTTTTCTATTTTACCGGTAGGATTGCGGGGTATATTGTCAAATATAATTTTCTTTGGCCTCTTATACCTGGGAAGGGCCAGACAGAAATTATCTATATCCTCCTGTGTACAAGTGCGGCCGGGCTTCAGCTCAATGATAGCTGCTGCTATTTCTCCGAGACGGTCGTCCGGAAGCCCTATTACTGCCGCATCCTTAATTGCATCATGTGTACGGAGGAAATCTTCTATCTGTACAGGATATATATTCTCACCGCCGCTGATGATAACATCCTTCTTCCTGTCGACCAGATATATAAAACCGTCCTCATCCATCCTTGCCATGTCCCCGGTCAAAAGCCAGTCGCCCTTTAGTACGGCTTCGGTTGCCTTAGTATCCTTATAATAGCATTTCATAACACCGGGCCCCTTGACTGCCAGTTCTCCGACCTCGCCCTGCTTCGCAGCCGCACCGTGTTCATTGACTATTTTCGCTTCCCAGCCGTATCCGGGTATACCTATTGCTCCCACCTTATGAATATTCTCAATTCCAAGATGCACGCATCCGGGACCGGAGGACTCGCTCAGGCCGTAATTGGTATCATATAGATGGTTGGGGAAATATTGCTTCCATCTCCGAATAAGACTCGGAGGTACCGGCTGTGCTCCGATATGCATTAATCTCCAGCAGGACAGATCATAATCCTTCAGATTAACCTCTCCGCTTTCAATGGCATCCAGAATATCCTGCGCCCAGGGAACAAGAAGCCATACTATTGTGATTCTTTCTTCTGAGACCGTTCTAAGTATCCATTCAGGCTTTATACCGCGCAGAAGGACTGCCTTGCTTCCTGAAAGCAGGCTTCCGAACCAATGCATCTTGGCTCCCGTATGGTACAGCGGAGGAATGCACAGGAAATTATCCCCCCTGGTTTGCTTATGATGCTCCATCTCGGTACGGCAGGCAGACATAAGACTATGATGGGTATGCAGGATTGCCTTTGGGAAGCCTGTGGTCCCGGAGGAAAAATAGATAGCGGCATCATCCTCGTCATTTATGACAACATCAGGCGCTTCCGAACAGCAGTTGGCCGTAAGACGGTCATAGCTTTCGGCAAAGGTCGGTCTGCCTTCTCCTGCATAAAACAATATCTTTACCTTAGGTATCTGGTCATAGATTGTCTCTATGCGGCCGATAAACTCCGGCCCGAAAATAAGTGCCATTGTGTCCGACAGCTCAAGGCAATACTTGATCTCTTCAGCAGTGTAGCGGAAATTCAAAGGGACTGCTATTGCCCCCGCTTTCAAAATACCAAAATATATTGGCAGCCATTCAAGGCAGTTCATAAGGAGTATTGCCACCTTATTTCCCTTCCCCAGTCCTAAGTTAGTAAGAGCGTTGGCAAAGCGGTTGGCCTTATCGTCAAATTCCTGCCAGGTCATTTCCAGCCGGTAGGGTTTATAGGGAGTGGATTCGATAAGGCTGAAATCTTTCCAAATTTTTTTAGGGGGCTTTTCTTCGGGGTTTAGCTCTACCAAAGCAACCTCGTCGCCATATAGCTTGGCATTTCTTTCGAGAATTTCGGTAATAGGCATTTTAAGTCCTCCGTTTTTATACAAAAATAAGGACCGCTTACAGCGGTCCTTTATAAACAAGCTTTGGATTTTACGCCATAACTTATTAGACCGCGCTTAGAGAATAAGCGTAGTAATAATAAGAATAAGCGTAAGCGTAATTGAAAGCCATAAATCCTCCGGAAAAATGGATTGACTAACTATAACACAAGATAAAAAGCTTGTCAATGGTTTTTTAACATTTTATAAAAAATTATCCAACAGTTATCTTAACAACACATTCTGGTGAATCGCCGAGATAGTTGTTATAGGTGTAGGTAAAGGTGTCTGTTCCGGTAAAACCTTTATTGGGATAATAGGTAAAGGTTCCGTCGGGGTTTATGGTTACCGTGCCGTTTTGGGGAGATGTTTCAATCTTATACCTTGCCATCCGGTCAAATTCGGCGAGCTTATCCTTTAAAATTGTGTCTTTTTGGACATTAAAGGATATATCCGCCCGTTTGTCGGGGTTGGCCTTAAGAACGCCCTTGGCAAATTGGTAGGTATAATCATACTGCAGTCTGGGGATAAATCCTTCGGCGTAGGCCATACGGGCAAAGAAGTTGTCATCGTCATAATAGAAGTGGGTGGCATCCTTCATGTAGCCGTAAACTGCGCCGTAATAGAGGTATTCCAGATACCGGCTTACATAATACATATCGCCATAGGACTGGTATGCCACCTCAAGCTCAACGCACATGCCGTATTTAAGGGAGTTTTTAATGGTTGAAATAAATCTGTCAACGCCGGCTGTAATGGTAAACGCGTAGTTGGGTTGTATTGAGGTAATGTCAAAACCCATATCGTTGCAGAAATAGAATTTTTCGGCGTTGTAATATGGTATCCACAGATAGTTCTGGCCGAATTCGTGGACATAATTCCCTACTTCGGTCATAACCGGGGAGTAGTCCACCTCCCAGCCTGCGGTTTCATGGAGCCAGTAGAACCCGTCAAGGGCGATGTTTTTATATTCTCTCTCCTTGAAGGTGTCGTCGCACAGCTTCATAAACCACATTACGGCTTTTTTACGCCCTTCGGCGGTGGTTAGGTCCTCGCTGACGCCGTCACCGTCCACATCACCGAAGTTTTTGACCTTTTCGGAAACATTAAGCAAGGAAATATAGACATAAACCTTATAATTATCGTCAAGCTTGAGGGATTTTTTAACTTCGGCCACAACCTCCTCAAGTCTGTCGAGACCGTTTACACCGTTAAAGGTAACGTCATAGAAATACAGCCAGTCTGCTTTGTCTGTATCACCAACGGTAGAATGGCCGGATGGCAGGCCGCTGCCTGAAGGTGTGTAAAGGAACCCGTTCATAAAGGTGTCGACAATGTTTCCGCTCTTGTCAAGGTAGGCCACATAGGGGAGAAGGGTTTTGTCGTTCCCCTTGTCACCGAACACAAGGGCAACATCCGATGCCTTTACGTTGGTGTTTTTATTGCTGGCATATTCCTCATCGTCAGGACGGGTATAAAATTTTACAGGCTTAATTCCGCTTTGGGTAATACTTATGGTGTCTTTTTCAACCGCTTTGGTTCCCCAGATTTCCATTTCGTCAATAAAACCAAAGCCCCTTGTCTTAATCATTATCCGGACAAAACGGGCGGCGTAGGGAGTGTCGAGGGTAACGTCAAGCATTACGGGAACACCTTCAAGCCCCATCATATCATATTTGCCGTAATAAACCCCGTACCAGTTGGTGCCGTCATCCGACAGATAAACCCGTATAAATTCGGGGTATTCAATTCCGTAGCTTTTTTGAACAAGAATGTTTATCTTAAAACCGGTGACAGTGGAGGTTTTTTCAAGGTCATAGAAGAAATCCCTTGAACCGCCTTTGTTGGCAATCTCAAACCATTCTCCGGAGTAGCAGTAGTTGCTTTTGGCGTATTGGCCGTTGGTAAGCAGTGGGGATGTCTGGGGTGTGTCGTCGGTTAGATCTGCATCAATATAAATCGAGGCGGAAATCTGCTGCGGTCTGCCTAAAATAAGGTTTTGAGGTGTGGTGTAATCGGGTTCGGTAGAATCCCAGTCNNATGTTCCCCTTTGAAAAGCTGTTTGAAGAGCCTGCGTAAACCTCAAGCTCCTCCACCCAGTAATAGTCCACGCCTGAGGGGAAGGCAAATTTAACATACCTTGCCTTTATAAACTTGGCAAGATTGATTGTATAGGCAAAATTGGGGACATTTTCCGGGGCGTAAACCCGGCCTATAATGTAATAGTCTTTGCCGTTTTCGGAAGCGTAAAAGTCAATGTAGTCGGGGTATCTGACGCCGGTTCCCTCGCCTAAGGCATACACCTTGAAGGAATAAAGGTTGTCATAAACTTTGCCCAAGTCAAGGACAATATTGGGGTTATCCTTGGCAGAAAGGCAAACCCAAACCTTATGCTCAAACCGGTTGGGAAGCGTTCCGCCGGAGGTCAGTTTCTTATTTGGCTCATTTTCAGGGACATCGGTTGCCCTTTCGTCAATTTCGGTAGCGTTTATGGTATATTTCATCCCCGCCGCCACGTTTTTGGAATAGGTTTTAACGGTGGCAACGCCGGTGGTAAGCTTTTTTATTGCGGTGTAATCGTTATTGTCGTTTTTATATTCTTCGGCTGTGTTGTTTTTCAAAACCTCTCTCGAAGGCACATCGGCGTAAACCAGAGCTTCGTCGGTAAATAAAAATCCGGCGGAGTTGTTTACCCTGAACCTTATATACCGTGCGTCTATCGGCTCATCCAACACAAGGACAGCGTTTCGCATGGTGCGGTCGACATACTCTTCTATTTCAGCTCTTGCCAAATATTCATATTTACTTCCGTCGTTGGAGTAGTAAATGCTTACCCTTGAGGGAAGGCCAATGCCGTAGATATTCATTGCCAGCAGGCGTATGTTGAATTCATAAAGCCTTTTGCCGTCGTCGCCAAGGTCGATATTTAACACAAGGTCGGTAGTCCAGCCTGCCAGCTTGCCGTCAAGGTGGCTGACTCCCTCGTCACAGGCAAGTATACCGTCGGTTAGCTGGGAACTAAATAAATCGGGGTAGTCTTTATCGGCTTGAAACGATACGGTATAGGGTTTACCAACGCTGACAAGTGTGCGGTAGGTACGGGCGGAACCATCCTCTTCGCTGGATTCGCCGCTTTGCTCCTCACTTGACAGACTATCCTCACCGTTTGATGATTTTCCGGTTTCAATATCCTTTTCGCAGGATGCTAATATAACGGTGGAAATAAGCAGGGTGATGATAAGTAGGAAAGCTAAAAGTTTTCTCATAACGAACTCCTGTATTTCACTAAATTTGCTTGCAAAAAAATGTATATATGGTATAATTCAATATATTACGGTTTATTTGTTGAAAGGCCTGATTTTTATGAATGTTACCGTGATTTGCGANNGGCACGTCCATAGCTGCAATGAATCTTATAAGATCCCTAAAATCAAAGGGGCATAATGTCCGGGTGGTATGTCCCGATTCCTTCCGCCGGGGGGAGGAGGGCTTTTATGTAGTCCCCACCATGAGCTTTGGCGATTTTTTAAACGCCTACGTTGAAAAGAACGGGGTTGTGATTGCCAAGGCCGACGAGGAAATCATAAGCTCGGCTATAACCGGTGCAGACGTTGTGCATGT
>DCTS01000004.1:41500-43746 GCA_002329645.1 Lachnoclostridium sp. UBA1434
GCGGGTTTTCACTGCCAGGCGGAAAACATAACCAGCCACCTGTTTTTAATGGACGCCAAGCTGCTAAACCATTTGGTATATAAGGCTTTTTATTCCATACTGTATAAATATTGCGACGCAGTCCACTACCCCACCGAATTTATAAAAAACGTGTTTGAAAATGAGGTAGGCTGCAAAACCAACGCCTATGTTATATCCAACGGTGTCAGGGATATTTTTAAACACATCCCCGGCGAAAAGCCGGCTGAATACGCAGATAAATTTATAATACTGTTTACCGGACGCATATCCAAGGAGAAAAATCAGAAAATCCTTATTGATGCGGTGTCGATGTCGAAATATAAAAATAAAATTCAGCTTATTTTCGCAGGCAGCGGCCCTCTTGAGGAAAAGCTGAAGGAATATGCCGGACAAACATTACCCGTAATGCCGGTGTTTAAATTTTTCAGTCAGGACGAACTGGTTAAGGTAATGAATTATTCCGAACTGTATGTCCACCCGGCAAAGGTTGAAATTGAGGCGATATCCTGCCTTGAGGCAATGGCCTGCGGTCTGACACCGATTATCGCTGACTCCCCCAAGTCCGCCACAAGATTTTTTGCCAAGGACGAAAGAAACCTGTTCAAATACGATAACCCAACCGACCTTGCTTCTAAAATCGATTACTGGATAGAGCACCCGGAAGAAAGGCAGAAATGCGGGAACGACTATGCCTTGTCCTCTGCATCTTTTTCAAGAGACTACTGCATGGACAGAATGGAAGAAATGCTGTTTGATGCGGTAAAAAGGCGTAAGGACAGCGAAAATGATTTTATTCCGCCCTGTCGGCAGGAAGAAACACCGTAAATTCCGTTCCTGCCCCAAGCTGGCTTTTAACCTCCGCATGGGCATTACATAAATCAAGAATTCGCTTTACAAGAGTAAGTCCAAGGCCGTTGCCCTCGGCACGGTGGGATAAATCACCCTGATAAAATTTGTCGAACATATGCTCTAACGTTTCGGGGGACATGCCCACCCCTTCGTCGGTGACGGTTACGATAATAAAGTCAACACTCTTTTCAAGGGTTATGTCAATGGTGGAATTTTCTTTTGAATATTTCACGGCGTTGCCGATAATATTCGTCCACACCGTGAAAAACAGATTTTCCGAGGCGTAATACCACACCTTATCCATTTCTATGTTGAAATCTATTCCCTTTTCACTCCATTTGCTTTCAAGGGAAAGTATGCATTTTCTAATCTGCTCGTCAAGGCTAAACCAGGACTTGTCTGTTATAATATTCTGGGTTTCAAGCTTTGATAAAAGCAGAATGTTGCCGGTTAATGTAGAAAGCCGCTTTGAGTTAAATAATATTTTTTCAATATATTCTTCCCTTTCATCGTCTGAAAGCGCTTTTTCCTGAAGAAGGGTGGCATAACCCTCAATGGCGGCTATAGGTGTTTTAAATTCGTGGGACACGTTTGTAACAAAGTCGTTTGACAACGCCTCGTTGGTTCCCAGTTCCTTAACCATTGCATTAAATGAGTTTATAACAGTTTGTATTTCATCTATATAGCTTTTGGCGTCAAGGGTGGCGTTAAAGTCTCCCTTGGCAACCCGGCGGGAAAGGTCTGAGAGCTTTGTAACCGGATCGATAATGTTTTTACCCAGCATAAGCGCCGCAAAAAAGGTTACCAGCACGCTTATTATTATGGTGGTTATAAGTGCAATGGTATAGCCGCTTTCGCTGCTTTCGATAACACCGAAGTATTTGAACACAACAACCGTAACCACGCCGAAGAGTATTGTCCCGGCCATTACTGACGCAAGGAGAATTATGTAATAAAGGCCGATACGCCACTTTTTATCTCTTGTCATGTTTATCCCTTATTTTCTCACCGCTTTGTAGCCAAGGCCACGGACGGTTACAATTTCAAAATCAGGATTATCCCTGAATTTATCCCTTAAGCGGTTTATGTGCACATCCACCGTCCGCTCCTCGGTTTCGGAATCAACCCCCCATATATCGTCCATAAGCTGACGGCGGGTGAATATACGGTTGGGGCAGGACACCAGCTTGTACAACAGCAAAAATTCCTTTTGGGGCAAAATCTCGCGGCTGTTGCCCGAAACCACCGTCATTGAGTCGTATTCAAGGGTAAAGCCCCCTATTGTCTGCATACGTTCTGAAAGTATCTGGGCACGCCTTAACAGCGCCCCGACACGCAGCACCATCTCGTTTACATTTACCGGCTTTACCATATAA
>DCTS01000010.1 GCA_002329645.1 Lachnoclostridium sp. UBA1434
TCCGTAAGCAATAGGTGAATAATGAGGATGTCCTGACATTGTTAAGGGGCATCCTCATATTTTAGTAAAGGACATAGGGTATAAAATGGACGAGAAAGTTATTCTTAAGGTAGAAAATATTTTAAAAGTATATCCTAATGGTATAGTAGCCAACCGGAATGTCAATTTTGAGGTTTATGAGGGGGAAATACATGCGCTTATCGGTGAAAACGGCGCCGGTAAGTCCACCCTTATGAAGATTTTATTTGGCATTGAGTCACCGGAGGAGGGAAGGATTATCCTCAATGGTGAAGAGGTGAAGATAGAGAATTCCAGGAAGGCTATCAATCTTGGCATCGGTATGGTGCATCAGCATTTTATGCTGGTGGATTCCCTGACAATTGCGGAAAACATTATTCTCGGAAACGAACCGAAAAAGCGCGGTCTTTTTATTGATAGGGCCAGGATGATAAAGCAGGCTGAGGAATACTCACAAAAATATAATTTCAAGATAAATGTAAGAGATAAAATCGAGGATGTAAGCGTAGGCGTCAAGCAGAAAACAGAAATATTAAAGGCGCTGGTAAGAGGCGCAAAGGTGCTTATTCTGGATGAGCCTACTGCCGTATTGACTCCCCAGGAGACAAAAGAACTTTTTACAGAGCTGAAAACCCTCAAAAAGCAGGGCCATACAATTATATTCATATCCCATAAGCTGAATGAAATCATGGAGATCTGCGACAGGGTCACAATCATGAGGCATGGTACAACGGTGGAAACCGGCTATATTAAGGACACCAATCCCCAGGATATCTCCAATAAGATGGTGGGGAGGGAAATTGTCCTGCATGTGGATAAAAGTGAAGTAAAGCGCGGAGAGGTATGCCTTGAGGCGGATAATCTTGTATATGTAAACAGCATAGGTAAAAAAATGCTTGACGGTGTAAGCCTTAAGCTGAGAAAGGGAGAAATCCTGAGTGTAGCAGGAGTCGAAGGTAACGGACAGGCGGAGCTTGCGGCAGTTTTAACAGGAATGAAGGCGCCTATCAGCGGCACACTGAAAATATTCGGCAAGGAAATTAAAACCTTTAACCCCGGTACATTGCGTAAAAACAAACTGACATACATTCCGGAGGACAGGATGAGAAACGGCTGTGCCGCCAAGCTTAGTATAATGGACAATTTCTTTACAGATAAAATAGACAGGTATTTAAGAAAAAATAATATTTTCCTGGACAGAAAAAAGATGAGGAAGCAGGCTGAAGATCTGGTCAGAAATTTCAACATTAAATGTGGTTCTATTAATCATCAGGTGCAGGTGCTTTCCGGCGGCAATATACAGAAGGTGGTTGCCGCAAGGGAATTGTCGGAGGAAGCGCAGATAATTATTGCCGAGCAGCCCACCAGGGGAATTGATGCGGGTGCATCCGAATTAATAAGAAGGAAAATAGTTGAATATAGGGACAAGGGCGCTGCAATTCTTCTGATTTCAGCAGATTTAAACGAGGTGCTGGAATTGAGCGACAGTGCAATTGTCATGCATAACGGCAGGATAAATGCATATTTCAAGGATACAAGCACACTTACGGAAGAAGAGCTTGGATATTACATGCTTGGAGTCAAGAACCAGTCTGAGGAGGAGGTGAATGCAATATTATGAAAAAAACAAAAAATATGAGCGTAAGCAGCTTTAACTCGTGGTTTGAGGTTTTAAGATTCCTGATCGCCATTTTTATTGCATTTGCTATCTCATTTATAATAATGAGCTTCTCGACGGCTTCGCCGTTAGCAGCAATCGGCAACCTGTTTATCGGGCCCTTAACCTCTGTCAGGAGGTTCAGCACCGTGCTGGAGATGATGATACCGTTAACCTTTGCGGGTCTGGCCGTTAATGTAATGTTCAAGGCCAACCAGTTCAATCTGGCAGCAGAGGGCTCACTGTTCATGGGTGCGCTGACCTCGGCAATACTGGCAATCTATATGCCGGGGCCGCCAATTCTAGTCATAATAATTGCCATGATTGCAGCAGGAATCATTGGCTCCCTTGTGTGTGCAATTCCCGGGGCGCTGAAGATCAAATGGAACTGCAGTGAAATGGTAGTATCCCTTATGCTCAATTATGTCATGCTTTATCTTGGCACATATATTTTTAACCAGATTGCAAGGGATCCGAATTCAGCATACAAAGCTTCATATAAATTCAGGACAGGTGTCGGCTTATCCAACATCATTCCAAAAACGCGTCTGCATTCCGGAATATTCATTATGATTGCATTTGTTATATTGACCTATATATTTATGTACAAGACCAAATGGGGTTATAAGCTTAGGATGACCGGAAGCAATATTCATTTTGCAAAATGTGCAGGCATAGGGGTTTCAGGGGTAATAATGAGCTCACAGCTTATAGGCGGTTTTATTGCAGGAGTAGGGGGCAGCACCGAAATGCTTGGCATGTATACAAGATTTCAATGGTCCTCCCTTCCGGGATATGGCTTTGACGGCGTTATCCTGAATATCATTGCAAGGGAAAATCCCGCATTCATTCCTGTTGCCGCATTTTTTGTGGCATACTTAAGAATAGGTGCCGACTACATGTATAAGCAATCCGATGTTGCGGCAGAGATAGTGTCAATTATAGAAGGATTGGTTATTGTTCTGGTGGCTGCAACCGCATTCCTGGCAAAGTTCAGGCACAGGATGACGACAAAGGTTTCCAAGAACTTGCTGGAGTCAGGAGGTGTTAAGCAATGACCAATGTATTTGGATCAATATTAAGTACCGGCTTTTTGTTTTCCGTAATTCGCGTGGCAACACCTTTGATATTGGCTTCAATGGGCGCTGTGATAACCTCTAATGCCGGAATAACTAACATAGGTATAGAAGGTGTCATGCTGGTTTCGGCACTTGCAGGCGTTTTTGCCAGCGCCTTCGGCTTCGGTCCCTGGTTCGGGCTGTTGATTTCCATTATAGCCGGAGTGTTGTGCTCCCTTGCAATAGGCTATGTATCCATGAGCCTGAAAGCGGACAGCGTTCTGACCTGTATAGCATTTAATACCATGGCAATAGGCGGTACGGTTTATTTCATGTATGCGGTTGTAAGGGATAAGGGAACAACCCTTTCCCTTAATTCGGGAAAGCTTCCTTCTCTGGAGATACCCCTGATTAAGGATATACCGGTCCTGGGTGAGGTTTTATCCAATCACAATGTGATATCATATATTGCGCTGCTAATGATTTTTGTGGTTTCCATTTTGTTGTATAAAACACCGATGGGACTCAGAATCCGGTCGGCGGGAAAAGCTCCGAATGCACTTTCATCAGTTGGAGTAAGCCTGCTGAAAACAAGGTATATAGCTTTGGGAATCTCCGGCATTTTAGGAGGAATGGCAGGAGCCTTCATGTCCATGGGATATGTCACATGGTTTTCTAAGAATATGACGGCCGGGCGCGGCTTTATTGCCCTTGCGGCAGATGCAATGGGCAACTCAACACCATTGGGAGCCGCTTTATCCTCAATGCTGTTTGCCATAGCAGAAGCCCTCTCCTATTCCCTTCAGATTACAACAATATCACCGGAGCTGGTGCAGATGCTTCCTTATGTGGTGACCATACTGGGACTTGTGATATATTCAGTTAGAAAGAATTCATCCGACAGGAAGAAACGTGAAAAGCTTGCCAATAAATAATAAACAGGCCGGCTTAGGACAAGGAGGTAACAATGAGTAAGAGAATTCCGATAATAATAGATTGCGATCCCGGGCATGATGATGCCATGGCCATACTGTGGGCATTGGCATCTGAGCAGCTTGAGGTTAAAGCCGTAACAACGGTTGCGGGCAATCAGACTATTGAGAAAGTGACTGCAAATGCAATAAAGGTGCTTACAAAGGCGCGCAGATACGACATTCCGGTTGCCAAGGGAGCAGTAAAGCCATTAATAAGAAGGCTTACCATAGGAGGCGAAGTGGTACACGGCAATTCGGGTCTTGAAGGGCCCATACTTCCGGAGTGCGGCTTTGAGCCATCCGGGTTAAGCGCGCTGGAATTATTAATAAAGACCATTGAAGAATCCGAGGATAAGATTACATTGGTTCCGATAGGACCGCTCACCAACATAGCGACCCTGTTTATTGTAAGGCCCGACCTTAAAGAAAAGATCGAGAGGCTGTCAATAATGGGCGGCGGAGCTTATATGGGCAACTGGACACCTGCTGCCGAATACAACATTTGGGCAGATCCGGAGGCCGCCAAGGTAGTGTTCAATTCCGGCCTGCCGATTATAATGTCGGGACTGGACGTCACCCATAAGGCTTATGTCACAAGAGAGGAAAATGAAATCTTAAGAGCCCAGGGTAATGAAATCTCGGTTTTTACGGCAGAGCTAATAGACTTTTTCAGCAAATACCATTATGAGGTGGAAGGCTTCCCGGGATGCACCCTGCATGATCCTACGGCAATTGCTGCGCTGATCCACCCGGAGATATTTACGGGAATAACATGCAATGTTGACGTTGAAATAACGGGTGAGCTGACCACCGGAATGACTGTTGTCGACACCATAGGCTATAAGGAAAAGATATTTGGTGAAAAGGCAGATAAGAATACAACGGTTTTATTCAATGTGGATAGAAAGAAATATGTTGAATATTTCTTTGCAGCCATGAAGGCTCTGAACTAAAATATTAAGGGTTTTACAATTAACCGGCTGACTTACGAAGCAAGAGGAGATGCATTGTGAAAAAAGATCATTTACTTCAAAGAATTATTGTGGCAATAGCAGGACTTATGATTAGCGGCATAGGAGTGGGTATATTTTTATACAGCCAGCTGGGGGTGGATCCTGCCAGCGTTCTGGAAATGGGACTTGGCAATGTATTCAAAATAAGCTATGGTACGGCTTCGGCACTGACCAATGTAATTATTCTGGTGATTGTATTTTTCGTGGATAAAGCCTATATTAATATATCCTCCCTGCTTGCCATATTCGGCATAGGCTATACGGCCGACCTGATGAGATTTATACTGGACTCTGTAATTACGGGAGAGCTGCATCTGGTTGTCAGAATTATAATGATTCTGATCGGATGCATTATTATGGGAATAGGAATTGCCACTTATATCAGAGCGGACCTGGGCGTGGGCGCCATAGATCTGGTTTCCGAAATAATCAGCAATAAAGCAAAATTTCCTTATAGAATCGTCAGGATTGTCGGTGATGTGTCCTTTGTGGTTGTGGGGTATCTGCTTGGAGGCAAAGTTGGTATAGGCACAGTGGTTGCTGCATTTTTAACCGGCCCGGTGGTACAGTTCGTCAGACCCCATGTATATAAGGTTACGGATAAAATAATCGGGAAAAAATAAATCAGAAACATGTGCTTATAATATAGCATAAAACTATGCCCTGACGATACCCGGGCAATGTCTTTGGCAAATACTTTGGCATATGCCCGGTAAATCTACGGACTATGGAATAAAACGAGGTGAATACTATGGTAGATGTAATTCTGGATATTGATTCCGTGGGCGATGATATACTTGCAGTTATATTCGGTGCATTGAATCCCAATATCAACCTGCTTGGCATAACAACGGTTAACGGTGCATGCGGAAGCATAGAACAGGCGGTTAATGTTGCGCTTAATACTGTGGAGCTTACCGGTAAGGATATACCCGTATATGCAGGCGCCGACAAGATGCTTTCCCCAAGAAAATCGGATGCGGATGGCGACCCTGTTAATTTTGACGAGGAGCTTAGATGGAAGTTCGGAGACAGACTTAATAAATTCAATGAAAAGGCCCCGGCATCGTCAAGAAAACCAGAAAAAATAAGTGCGGTGGATTTCCTTATACAATCCTTTTCCGGCAGGCCCGGTGAAATTACCCTTGTTACTACAGGACCCGTGACCAATATTGCCAAGGCGCTGTTAAAAGAGCCTTCAATTGCTGATAAAGTCAAGAGGGCTTATATTCTGGGAGGAGCCTTCAACATATACGGAAATATTACGCCTGTTACGGAGTATAATATCTGGGCAGACCCGGAGGCTGCTAAAATCGTATTAAATTCAGATATGAGGATCACACTTGTTCCCCTGGATGTATGCGAAAACAACCTCTTTGCCGACGGTATGCTGACAAGAGACCATCTGGCAGATCTAAAGTACGGGGGCAAGGGAGCTGTAATAGATTTTATCACAGACAAATACCCGATTTATATAGATATATGGCGTGAGTTTTTTCAACTGGGAGGTTTCCCGATGGATGACGTCATTACTCTTGCACTTGCAGCTTATCCGGATTTATGTGAATATACGGACGAGGTGTTTGTGGACGTAGAGCTGGACGGCGAGATAACCAGAGGGCAGACTATTGCTTATTTTGGCAGGCAGATTATTAAGAATAAACGCAGAGAGCATAAAAACACAATAATAGCAAAGAGCATAAAGGGCAAGCAGTTTATGGATTTATTCGTTAATACAATAATCGGATAATTAACATATAGCAGCGTACTGTATTAAAGCACCTACCTGCAGGAGATAATACAGCTTGCATGAATGTAAGCTGCAGGGGAGGTGCTTTTAAATTAGTTATTGCAGTATTTTTACAACATGGTAATATTATGATATAGTTCAAGGGGGAAGCAATATGAATATAAGGGATATAGCAAAAATATGCGGGGTGTCACCTTCAACCGTATCTAAAATATTACATAACAAGGACAAGGATATCAGCATAGAAACAAGAAAACGGGTGCTGGAGGTTATTAAGGAATATCAGTATGTCCCCTATTCAAAGGTAATCAAGAGCGCCTCTCCGAAGACAAATATAATTGGAGTTATGTTGTCGGCAGAAGCCTATGGAGTGCAGGATATGCTGTACGGTATAGAAGGGACGGCGGCGGACAACGGCTATAGCATTATGGTTTTCAATACGGAGGGCAGCACAGATAAAGCCGTCAGGTACATTAAGGTCATGGAAAACAAAGGCGTGGACGGGATTATTGCCATTTACCAGGATGAGGATATATTCAACAGTTTAAGCATACCCGCAGTATGTATATTTGATCATAAGGTGCCTGCACGGCAAAGAAAGACGGCTGATATCTATTATTCAATGTCCGATTTGGGGTATCTGGCAACAAGCTGCCTGATAAAAAACGGTCACTATAAAATCGGCGCACTTCTGACAGAAAATGATGCCGAAATTGAGGAAGGTTATTACCGCGCCTATAAGGAGCGCTTCCTGTCCCCAATAAAGGAATGGATATTCAGAGGGACGGAAGAGGATATAATCAACATAGGGGTCAACAAGTGCCTGAACAACGATGTAACAGCCATTGTATGCACCGATGCAATGATAGGCTATGTGGTATATGACAGGTTGCGGGAGCGGGGGGATATGATACCCGGCAAGGTATCGGTCATTAGTACCCGGGACTCAAGGCTTGCGGAAAAAATGAAACCAAAATTGACGGCAGTCAGCATATCACCGTTGGAAATCGGACAAACAGCAGTGGAGAATATAATACAAATCATTGAGGGAAAGAAGCCCGTACACGAATGCAGGAGAAAGATTGAAGCAGAAATTATTATCCGTGACAGCGTTGATGTGCCTATCAGCCATAAACAGGGCGGGAAGCTGGTAGTAGTGGGAAGCATGAATATGGACTGCATGATAAATGTATCAAACATCCCAACGGACGGTGAAACTCTCAGATCAAGAAATATCGTTATGCTGCCCGGCGGCAAGGGCGCCAATCAGGCAGTAGGAGCCGGCAAGTTAGGCGGGCATGTTTATATGATCGGACGCCTTGGAAATGACAGCGACGCCAAGGAGATCTATAACAGCCTTGTGAACAGCGGTGTTAAAACGGATGGTGTGGTTTTTGACAATTCCATTCCGACGGGTAAGGCTTATATAAATGTTGCTGCAGACGGTAAAAGCACTATAGTAATTTATCCCGGAGCAAATGAGAAGCTGGACAGTGCCCAGGTTAAGCAATTTGAGCAGCTTTTGGATGACGCAAGATATTGCCTGCTAAACCTTGAGATATCGGAGCAAACTGTTGCTTACACCATTAATAAGTGCAGGAAAAAGAATGTGGAGGTCATTTTGAAGCCCTCTGCTGTTGAAAAAATAAGTGAAAGACTGTTAAGAAACGTTGATTATTTTATACCTAACGAGAAAGAACTAAAACAGCTTATACCGGATGACATGACAATCGAGGAGAAAGCAGAAGCGCTTATGAATAAAGGCGTTAAGAACGTTATCATTACCCTGGGTGACAAGGGCTGTTATTTACGCAATGAGAAATACTCAAGGTATTTTCCGGCAGCGGATTTTCATCCCGTAGACACTACAGGGGCGGCTGACGCATTTATAAGTGCCCTTGCCGTATGTTTAAGCGAGGGAAATGACATTATATATGCAATAAGCTTTGCCACCTATGCGGCAGGAATCAGCATTACAAGGCAGGGAGTACAGCCTGCCATGGTAGACAGGGTCGGCCTTGATATATACAAGGAAGAAATCAATACATTGTATGCGAACAGCCTGCAGCAGACGCCATAATAAGCTGTAAGTCAGCTTGTAATAAGAAAGTTTGGGTGTGAGCCTTTATATATGCCGCTCTCTATGATGAGAATTATTGCTTCATCGGAGAGTGGCATTTTAGTTGATTTTGTTATAAAATAAACTTGACAAAGGGGACGAATGGATATATATTAATATCAGTAATCATTACTATTATTAGTAACTTATTAAACAAGCGCATTTATATCTATCTTGTACATATGATTAATTAACAGGAGGTAATAATGATGGCTGTAAAAAATGCAATGACTAACGAATTTCTTCATTCCGCTTACGGCGGAGAAAGCATGGCTCACATGCGTTATCTGATCTGGGCAGATGTTGCCGACAAGGAAGGATTCCCGAATGTGGGAAGGCTGTTCAGAGCTGTAGCATATGCCGAACAGGTGCATGCTTCCAATCATTTCAGGGTAATCGGAGGAGAAACTGCCGACAGCTCTGTTACAGCAGGCGGTGTATTCGGCAACAACAAGACAGCTGATAATCTCCAGGGCGCAATTAACGGTGAGCTGCATGAGGTTGATCAGATGTATCCGGTATATCTTAATGCAGCAGAATTACAAGGCGAAAGCGATGCTAAGCGCTCCTTCCATTTTGCACTGGAAGCGGAGAAAATGCATGCCGACCTCTTCCAGAAGGCTTTGAATTCAGTAAAGGAGGGCAAGGATATAGAGCTTGATTCCATCTACGTCTGCCCCGTATGCGGACACACGATATTAAATGAAGCCCCGGATAATTGCCCTGTCTGCGGTTGCAAAAAGGAAAAATACAAGAAATTTTAACCTGATACAACAATTATCAATAATCCGGCAGTTGCAATACAAAGTTGCATCTGCCGGATTTTTTTGCCGCTAATACAGCTGCGTGCCTAATACAGCTGTGTATTCTTGCCATTCATGACAGCTATATGCAGAAAATAATACAACCGTATTAAAATAAGTATTTTGGCGGTTGTTCAATCATATTTATTAAATGAATAGAATTTCCTTATACCAACTAAGGCTGGCAATCATGTAAGCTTTCAGGAAGGAGGTTTTCATAATGGATATCTTAGCCCGATATGTAGTATTGGTTATCCTGGCAATATGCCTTTGCCTCGGGTATATCATCAAGCACAGCATAACGGCAATACCCAACAAATACATACCGCTTATACTGGCTGTGGTCGGTGTCATCCTTAACCTGTGGATGAACGGATGGCATTTTACTCCGGAAATATTGCTGGGCGGCATGGCAAGCGGACTTGCTTCCACAGGCACCCATGAGCTTATACGCCATCTGTTTCCGAACAGGCAATATGCAGGCGGACAGCCGGTTTCAGCAATGTCTTCAGAAAGCAAAAAATAAAAGATATATTAAAATAAGGTCTTTAAGCATAATAAGCGGGCTGCTGCATAATCAAATTACTAAATATAGTATCTGTTATTATGCGACAGCCCCGATTATTATTGATTATGCATTAACCATTCTTCTCTGGTCATTGAGTAGCAGAGCAGATCATGAATATTTCCGTTAAACAGCTTAACAGCACGGCGCAATTTTCCTTCATAATGGAATCCGCACTTATCTATAACGCGTCCGGATCTTAAATTATTATCATAATGATGCACCGTTACCATTGCAAGTCCAAGCTCTTCAAATGCATATGCTATGACGGCCTTTGCGGCTTCGGTGGTTATTCCTCTGCCCCAATAATCCTCGGACAGGACATAACCCAGCATTTTAACGTCCTCGGTATTTCGGCGGATATTGTCGTCATGAAGTCCGATGGAGCCTATAACCTTACTGTTAGCCTTCCATACGATTGCGAGAACTTCATCGCCTTCAATAAAGGTCTTCAGTATTCTTTCGCTTTCCTCCCTGCTCTGGTGGGGCGCCCAGCCGGCGTTAGGTCCAACATTGGGGTTCCTGGCATATTCATAAAAATCATCCAAATCGTTTCTTCTGAACGGCCGTAAAAGCAGCCGGCCGGTTTCCATTGCTTTCATGCTTATATTCCCCCCGTTAATCCCGCATATATAATCAGGCTTGTTATATCTGCTGGCTCTTTGCATTATTAATGGACTTTCGTTGATTATACTGTTAGCACATTCTATAGTCAAGCATTATAAGTTACTTATTGCATATTTCTATAAAAAGGACATCAGCAGCCCGGACAGGGAATTGTTTATTTTTCTTTCACAATACCTTATAATATAAGTAAATGAATTACTATTGCACCTGCATTCAAAAAGCACGGCAAATATTCCTGACAAGCACAGCGTTAAGACACAGTATGCCAACCTCATATGATATAATAAATCAGATAATATATAATAAAAGAATTTGGCAGCTATGAGGGTGTGCAGGTATATGTCTGTAATATATGTCTGCAACAAGATAAGAAGTCTGCTAAGCTGCAAGTATGAAGATATATATCGTCTATCAAGCATATAATCCAAGATATAATATAGCATCCGCATATGTTATTATAAAGTAGATATTAATTCATAAACAGAGCTGTCAGCTATAGTCGCGTGCGGACACATGCCGGCTTTCGCATATATTAATACAATATTATAAAACTATAAAACTATAAAACAGGAGGTAATCATGAGGTTCATACATATAGCGGACGTGCACCTGGGTGCCGTCCCGGATTCAAACATGCCCTGGGGCGACATGAGGAAAAAGGAAATATGGACAAGCCTTGCAAATGTTATAACAGCCTGCAATGAACATAAGGCGGACCTGCTGCTTATAGCCGGGGATCTGTTCCACAGACAGCCGCTCCTGCGGGAGCTTAAGGAACTGAATTATATATTCAGCAAGCTTATTGCGACACAGGTTGTAATTATGGCTGGCAACCATGATTATATCGGGCCCAGATCCTATTATCGGGATTTTCAATGGAATGAAAATGTTCATATGTTTCTTGATGAAACCCTTCAAACCATGGAATTTAACGATTTGAACGCGACAGTCTACGGTATGAGCTATCACACCAGGGATATAACAGAAAAGGTGTATGATGATTTAAAGCCCGGCAACAAGGACAGGATTAATATATTGCTTGCCCATGGAGGGGATGATAAGGATATTCCAATTAACTTTAAAAGGCTGCAAAATGCAGGATTTGATTATGTAGCCCTTGGACATATACACAAGCCGGACATTTTAAGCAGCAGGATGGCCTATTCCGGCTCCCTTGAGCCCCTTGACAAAACAGATGCGGGGGAAAGAGGGTATATAATCGGAGAAATTACCGGGGATAGAACAAGGACGACAACCATAGAGTTTGTACCATGTGCCATGAGGCAATATATCAGGCTCGAGCTTGCAGCAACACCCGATATGACAAACTTAAGCCTTAAGGATAAGGCAGCCGAAGAGATAGCGGCAAGGGGCAGGGATAATATTTATCAGATAACTATTACAGGCTTAAGGGATGAAAGCATCCGGTTTGACAAGGAGGCACTCCTTGGCCTGGGTAATATTCTTGAGATAGAGGATGAAACTGTGCCGGATTATGACTTTGACGCACTCTACAGGGATAACAGGGACAATATGATAGGCATGTTTATAGAAAAAATCAGAGGAAATCAGGAGCAGGATGAGGTCACAAAAAAGGCTTTATATTATGGAATGGAAGCGCTTCTTGGGGCGCGTGACGCTTGAGTCGGGCATATTAATTTCTATAAGGATTAATTATATATGTATTTTCCTGAAAACCAGGTTACGGCTGTATATAAAGAAAAGAAAGGTCAGGTATGCTAATGCTTATAACAAGGCTTAAATTAATATATTTCGGAAGGTTTATGAACAGGGAGATAGAGCTTAAGCCGGGTATAAACCTTATCTGCGGTCCCAATGAAGCCGGCAAGACTACCATACATACCTTTATAAAGGGCATGCTTTTCGGTATAGAGCGGCTTAGGGGCAGGGGAGCCTCTTCAAAGGACGACATATATACAAAATATCTTCCATGGGATTATCCGGGCGCTTATGGGGGACAGATGGACATAACCGCAGGCGACAGGCAGTATCGCCTGTACAGGAGCTTTCATGCCAATGATAAAAGCTTTTCCATAACAGACATGTCTACAGGGCGTGAGGTTAAGCTAAGGGAAGGCCTGATAAGCGAGCTTGTACCTAATCTTACGGAATCCGTATTCAGGAATACCATAAGCATAGAGCAGCTTAAGGCCAGGACCGACAGCGAGCTGGCTATGGAGGTGCGTAATTACATAGCCAACCTTTCAATTGCTAAAAGCAAGGAGGTTGATGTGGCCAAGGCCGTCAGCCTGCTTACCGATAAGAAGAAAGCATTGGAAGCAGGGATGAACCTTTCGGAGCTGGCTGCTCTGAGGGAGGAGATTGAAGCAGGCGAGGAGAAGGAGGCCGAGCTGGATGCAATGACAGTTGAGCTGAACAGCCTGCTTGCCGGGAAGAAGGAGCTGGAGGATGAAAGGGAAGCGGCTATGGCTTCATTGGATAATAGGATGCGGGAAAGGATGGAACAGCTTCCTGCGGTGCTTGAAAAATATCGTTTATACAAGGAGCTTTCGTCACAGGCCCTGGATTTGACCGGAAGGCTTAAAGTGCTTAAGGAAAGCACGGACTCTTTCGGCGGCAATATTGATGACACACAGATAAAGAAGGATATAGAACAGGCGGAAAGGATTAGCGGATTGCTTCCGGAGCTTGAGGCAAAGCATGAAGCTCTTGAAAATAATCATAAACTTACTCTTAAAAAAGCCGGGACCGGGATTAATGCAGCAAGTCTGGGACTTTGGCTTGCCGCATCAGTTACAGGGTTCATATTCCTTAAGCCACTGGCAGCAGGAATAGTATCCTTATCGGGTTTGTTAATTGCCCTTCTTCTTATGCCGGTGTTAAAAAGGTCTGCAAGGCAAAGGGCTACAGGCCGTATTGCATCCTTAAGGGAGCTTAAGGAGCACATTGCAGAGGAAAAGCAGCGCCTTGACAGCATATATATAAAGTATGGTGTTTCATCAAGAAGGGAGCTTCTTGAAAAGCAGGAGGAGATTCTAAAAAGCAAATACGCCCTTGAGAACAATAAAAGAGAGATGGAACAGCTTAACAGGGACATAGAGGATAAAAGCAGCCGCTGCAGGCTTTTATATAATGAGCTGACGGATTATATCAGTTGCTTCACCCCAGAAACAGAAGATACAAAATCAACATATGCAAAGGCAGCATTTGCGGATACAAATGACAGGGAGCCGGCGGCTGGCGGAACAGGGGCTTATCCTGTTACGGATGATACTATCGAAAACCTTAAAAGCATTATCAGGAAACGCAGGCAGGAGATATCCGACATACTTGAGGACAANNAACAGAAGGCTTAATGAGTGCAATCTTAAGATAGCCGAGCTTAAGGGCAGGATATCAACACTGGAGGGAAATGAAGAGCAGCTGTTGCGCAACATGGACAAATACAACAGCCTTATGAAAAAGAAGGAGGAGAATGAGCTTGAGCTGGAGGCTGTCAAGCTTGCTCTCGGGACCATACAGGCTCTTGCGGCGGATATTCATGACAGCTTCGGCAGGCAGCTTAATGAAGCCGTGTCCG
>DCTS01000056.1 GCA_002329645.1 Lachnoclostridium sp. UBA1434
CTGAAGGCTGCAGGCCAAGCTCTGACAAGAGCTCCTTCGCAAATTCAGTTATCTTTATATATTTGGATACTGCTTTTGCTTGTCCGACAGTATGCTGTATCGGTGATGCAATTATGAATACCAGTACAAGGATTAATGTAGTGAGCTTCTTCACTATAAATACCTCACATTCTTATATGCACTTTCCTTTTTAAGCATTATTAATATAAAAAAATACTATTCTCGTATTTATCCTCATTAGTTACTCTTTATTCAATCAATAGGGACATTTAATGAGTCATCAATACGTGTTAAAAAATCAATTACAAAATCAGAACCGTCACCATAAAAAGCATCATTAGTTGAGAACCTTATATCATATATGCCTGTTCTCCATTCTCCACTTTTTAGATTTCTGAAATACGGATAGGCTGCATAAATAAGCCTGTTATGACTCACATTCATATCCTTAGCAGTAATCCTATACTTTACATATGCCCTCATACAATAGTCATCATCCTTGTATAAGGTTGACGGTTCTACTGCTATTATTGTACTTTCAATTATTACCTTGTTGGATTTCATATAATCAAGATAATACTTCCTGATATGTTCCTCACACTCGATGTTACTGTGCGCATACACTGAAGTAAGCCCTTTTATCCAATCATCATTTATAGTACGGTAATCTACGTTAAATATATATTGAAGGTATCTTTCAGCCCGGTCTGCCCAGTCATACAGGTATTTATCCATCACCTCAGATAACGGCCATTCCTCATACCAGTTTCTAAAAGTCTTGCTTCGCATTTCAACAGGATAGAGATATACATCCTTGTCTTTATACTTTTCATAATCATTATAAAACACGAACTCAAATGGCTTTTCATAAAACTCATTCGGATAAGCAGCCAGTATATATTCATACTTGTCTGCATTCTTTGGCAGGTTCGTAGTACGTATCAGTTGTCCGTCAGGGCTTAGCTTCACCCTTAATGAGGTGTCCTTAAGCATCTTTATACAGTTGATAGCTGCTTCTCTTGTAACCTTTGAGGTTAATTTCAGATTGCGGTTTGTTATGTAATAGCCGTTTGAGAAGCCTTTAAGGAAGCCTCTGGCGAAACCCTCTGCTATATCTGTTCTCTTGGCTTTTTTAACACTCTTGATGTCAGATATCCTCTTATCAATAATCTTTTCTATTAATTTTTCACTAATTTCGGTTTTGTTCAGGTACTTATCGGCACGGTTGAGGATTATCAGCATGTCCCCGCGAGTCAGATAGCCGTTATAACTCTTGAAGTCGACGTCCTTTATTACACCGATATTTTTCAGTTGGTTTATATGACCGTCAATGCCATCCACCTTGACCGAAGGCTGCAGGCCAAGCTCTGACAAAAGCTCCTTTGCAAATTCAGTTATCNNTGTATGCGATAATGGCGATATGATAATTGGCATGATTGTTAAAATGATTATTATGATTTTCTTTAGCTTTAGTATCCTCCTTTGCATCAGACATACTCCCTTTTATTATACTTTTTTGTCCATTATGTTCTAATAATAACATATTATGGAATATGCTGCAAGTATATTGAAGTCTTTTGCCAACATATAGTGTTCACTTACAAGCTACTGTAAGACAGTCCAATTACACACCTGGTTTTCTATCTCGGTCAGTGATCCTTAAGCTAAATTAAAATGTAAGGCAAGCCGAGACGTACCTTGCTGCCTGTTATGCACTTAAGCTTCCTGACAGAGTTTTAGTATTCTTTCTAATTGCTTAAGGCAAAAAATTCTTTCCCCCTCATAAAACCAATAAATTGGCTTATGGCAAATTGGCTTTTGGCAGTAAACTACCTTTTTACCATTTACTTCCTGTTGGCAGTTATTTGCTCCAAGTCCGGCTAATGCACTGATAATATATTCCCTTGCCTTCTCATTGTCTTCCCCCATAATATATTCATAAGCATGGTATGCCGCCTTTACACGTAAGGAATGCACATCCCTTTTTGCTTCATGCTTGCTTATATATTCGTCTATATCATCAGGATATGAAGAAGATAAAGATCTTTTGCTTTTTATTCCTTCCACGAGATCTGTATAAAGCTGTTCCATAAGTACGATGTCAGAGATCTCTTTGCTTATATGAGCGTCTAAGTCAATTTTTCCTAATGCCGCTTTCATTTTCTCATACTCATCTGATTCCAGATGGTAATAATATTCAATCACAGTCTGATAAGCCAAGATATCATTTACTGCCCTGTCCTCCGTAAGAAATATCAACTCCCTGTCAATCCTTTTATATGTATAGCCATCACTAAGGTATTTTGCTATGATGAGCTGAGAATTATGGCATAGCCTTGTTATATATTCTGTTTTAAGCAGGATGTTGCAGGCCATATCATTGCAGACTTTCCTTGTATTCGGTATTGCATTCATAAGGACAAATGCAGTCCCTATACAAAAAAAGCACCATGAATATATCCACATCCTTATATTTTCTCCGCCAAATAGTAATAGCACAAATCCCCCAATGGCAAGCATAAGGTTCATATAGCACCCGCTCATTGTATATACTCCTGCTTCCGTATCAGTTGACTTCGGATACATTATGCATTGGTTGTTAAAAACAGGAATGAATTTAAACCTTATCCTGCTACCGTTCTTTACAATAGCGAAATAAAGCACTTGTATATATATGAATCTCCAGCCGGTAGCACGCCCGCCTATTAAATGCCCAATTTCATGCATAGATAAATGAACTATAAATGAGACAACGGCGGCACAAGCCAGATATATGAATATCAAGATACCCATCCTCCTAATTTAAACCGATATATCACCCACTATAATAAAATCTGACTTGAACTAATATGAAATCACTAGTTATAGCCTGAAATTTGAAAACCAAGATATGAATTTCATCTGATTAACATGAACTTCACCACTATAACTGTAATTTTACATGCTATGACTGGATTTTCATCCGATTTGACCGAACTTCATATTCTTAGAACGGAATTTCACTAACTAAACTGAAGTTTCATCACTTTGATTGGAATATTTCTCACTTTGATTGGGATATCCCTCACTTTGGCCGGGATATCTCTCACTTTGACCGGGCTTCCATCTGCTTAGCTGCACTCTCACCTGTCTTGCGAATAATTAATCAATATCAGGTGCTCTGGGGCCATGCTCGATGCATTCACAGCAGTAGGCACCAAGCCTTGCACATTCCTCCAGGGTGTCAAAAGTCTCCTCGAGTACAGTAACGCCTTGCACTGAGGAGCTTTCATCAAGCTTTTCGCATCCGGCTATATGCGCAAGGCAATACCAGCTTTTCTGCTCCACATAATACTGTGGCTTCTTTATAATATTTGCTCCGGCTGAAGCAATCTTATTATAGGTGTAATCGTTGTTTTTGCCGTAGGGATAACCCTGAAATACAACCAGGAGGCTGACATCATTAAGGTATGCAGCCCATTCTTCTTCCTGTCCGTCGGGAAATGAAAATGTATAGGTTATGCCGTTACGTGAAGCAATGGCGTTATGCCTGCTTGTATAGTAAGCCAAGACCTCCTCAAGGCGGTTTATAATGGCCTCTTTCCTGGCATGCTTAAATTCTTCATTATTCAGCATAAAACTGTCACTGAACTTTTGCCTGAAAGCGGCATACAATTCTTCAGTCTTAAGCTCATGGTAATCCAGGGTCACCTTTCCTCCGCCTTCGACAAGTAATCCTTTTTTATCATACAAGCTAACGATATCCAATAAGGTAAAGGTATATATAAAATTATCATCCGTATAGTAATATGGCTGCTTTTCCGACCATATCCTTTTTGAATATGCATATCCGTCCCCACCGATATACTCGTCGAAATAATAGACATAGTATCCGTCCGAATCACACAGAAGCATGACGGGGATATACAGCTCAATTTCTGCTTGAGCGTTTACATCCGAAATAATACCTAACGAGGAAAACAGAGAACTAAAGAAGGTATTGCTAACTTCATCCTTGTTAATCGAATTGAGGCCATGAGTGCCGGAAGAAGCCAGGCAGTTGATGGCATCTGAGACTGCCGTATTTAGTGATGTTGTAAGCTTTGCTTTTTCGTTTTTTAGGTCTTTAAGCTCACCTGTACGGAAATCGGTTTTAATAATTATTACTGCAAAGAAGATTATAAACAATAATACAAAGTGATAGATTTTCAATGTATACCTCTTACTGTATAAATATTTGCATAATCCGCAGAACTTCTATGCCTTTAAATTAGATTTATGGAATACTATAATTCGATATTATTGAATGCTCCTATTTAGATTCAATCCTGTTGCCCATATAAAGCACAAACCATCTGTCGGACATGGCAGGATATATCCGGTTTAGTATCTTTCGTGCCATGGTATCGGATTTATTCCTTAAGCTTACTGCAAAGGTGTCATTTACATTGAATTTATATATTCCTTTTTCGTACAGCTTCTCAAGTATGTCCTCCGTATATGCGGCTTCTTCATATATCATAATTTCTCCTGTAAATACAGGTGTCCGGCTTATACATCCCGGGCATCCCGGATTAGTAAAATCCGGATAGAGGCTGTATTCATATCCGCATATATCACATATTATTTTCGCACATACTGTAGTGACCATAAGCTGTACTGTCTCTCCCTTGTAGCCAATAATAACGGGCTTGGTGCCCAGATACATATTATCAAGATTATCCTCATATGCGGAGTTAACGGTCTCTGTATGTCCATCATAATATATTGCAAGCAGGGTAACTCCGTTTTGCTGTAATGTGGTGCCCAGAGTAATGGTCAGAAATGAAGTGACGGGATGAACAATACGCAGTTCCCTTATCCATGCCTTACAATATGGGCAGCCGCTGTCACTCCCGTCATTGCTTAAGTTGTAGGTATGTCCATTAATGCAGGTAATTTGCCTTGGAATAACTGATACCGTTACAGATGCTTCAACGGAAAACTGCATGCCGTCTATGGTATAGCTGTAAGTAAGAATTGCCGTCTTATTCTGTCCGGTATCTGCTGTTGAAAAGTCCGTTCCGCACAATATTGTTTTTGTGGAACCGTCACGATATGTCGCAACAGCCGTGGTTATTAAAGGATCTCCTACTGCCACTGTTTGAATCGGATTGGTGGGAACCAATTCATCAATTATATAAGCGCAGTCCGGCACAGTATCTGCTGCCAGAGGACATCTGTACATAGTTACCGTTGTACCCCCACATGGATCTCCTGCACTTGCGCCTTGTGAAAATCCGTCCCCGCATTCCGGACATGTATATAAGAGACTGTTGCAATACTTGCCGCATTTGTTGCAATTATATTCAATGACTGTCAATGTAAAATAAACGAACTGGGATGTTCTACATCCGGTACAGACGAAAGTTTTGTTTTCTAATGAATATGAACCTGAATATTGAATAGTTCCGCTGCAGGAAACAGTTTCCGAGTAGGCTTCCGTATAGCATCCATGCTTGTATGAGCTTGTTGCTGTCCCGCCGCCGTCACTGTGCCGGTGCCCTATATAACAGGTCTCCGTATGGACATGGGAAGAAGAAGGCGGCGTATCTATCGCCCTTGCAAGAATGCTGTCATTAGTATCCGTATTAAGATTGCCTTCATAAACAGGATTTATTACCTCAGGTCTTTCAGTATGCACATCGCGGTAATTATATATATTCTCTCCTGAATATGAGGCTTCCTGGGCTGCTATTATTTCATCAATGGTGCGAAACCGGTATAAAGGCCCATACATTTTATGGACATGCTCCAGCCCAAGATCATAAAGCGTATCGGTCAGGTTCAGCCTTTTTATGTAATCCTCATAATCAGACACGGACATATGCCCGTTTTGCTTAACCTCCATCAGGAAGTCTTCTGTTATGGCGGTTCCAAGAGTTTTTATTGCGGCCTCCTCACGAAGGCCAAAATAAACAGCAACACTTAAAAATACTATTACAAATGCCACAAATATATCAACAATAAAGGCCCATATATTATCCATTTATTAGTTTACCCCTCCCCCATGAACATAACTTTTCCTTTCTCCCAGCAATGCTGTGCGAAAGAAAATATTCTTAAGTTTATAATTAAGGGAGCGGTTTTGCTTTGTGACGGTTATTGTTATGTAGTTGCCCTTGTCAAAATAATAAATTCCGTCTTTATATAATGCTTCGAGGATTTCACGGGTACTTATTATTTCATAATACAATACCGTACTTATACCTTCGTCTGGCGCACAATAAGGACAACCCGGATCCGAACCATCTCCATTGAGATAATAGGTATGGCCGTAAGGACATGTAACGCTATTTAATTCATTTACGACATCTATCTCTATTTCTGTTTGAAAGCCGAGATACCGGACAGTAATTATCTGACTTCCCAGTATATCAGGATCATAGTTATCAATTTCATATCCCTCATTAGTAAGCTCCCTGTGAGCATCTTTGTAAATCAGGATAAGAGTGATATTGGGGAAGGAGCCTATTTGCACTTTATTTGATCCGTTATGAAAATAAGCCTCGATGCCGATTAATTCAATGGAGCATTCAGGGCAGCCGCGGGGATTGGCAGCCGGCTCATAGAAAGCCTCACATACCGGGCACTTTATAGCTAAAAGGGGAATAACAACAAGCGTTATAACAGTATTGGCCCCCCGGCAGCTTACGGTTGCACTAAATGACCCTGGGACCTCAGCGGTCCGATCGATACTCCACTCATCCACAATCCGGCTGCTTCCATCAGCATAATGGGCCGTAACAGTCAGGCTAATATTCTCATATTGGGTGACTGTTACTATGTCAGGATCTGCGGTTATGTATATAACCTCTTCCGAGCAGAACGGGCAACTGCCTTCTGTCTCCGAATAGCTTAAGCCGCATACGAGACAAGTAATTTTACAGGGGATTACATATACAGTAACTACGGCAGAAAAGCCCCCGTACTCAACCGTTACTGTCTGAAGCCCCAGGCTATTGCTGTCATAATTACTTATCCATCCTTCTACCTCTTCATTATGAATATCACCATAAAAAGCCTTTACCTTTATGTCTAACGGCATTCCCCTCTCCAAAACAATATAATCCGGACTTGCTTCTATTCTTGTTAAGGATTGTTTACAAACAGGGCATCCGCTGTCATAATCGTTTTCATCAAGAGGATATCTTGTCCCGCATTTGGAGCATATGTTATGGACTGGGGTAACTGTAATAGTTATTGTGAAATTCAGTGATATATTGTTTTCAGTATAGGTGATTGTGACTGTCTGAGTACCAATCAAAGATGAATTATAGCCGGTTACATTATAGTTTTCTAGGACCTTTGATGTCCCGTTTTCATAGTATCCGGTAACTGTGATAGGAGGTAATCCGCGATATCTTTCAACTTCCTGCGATGTTGTTGTGACGGTTATATATGATATATTCGGCAGTACAGTTATTATTACATAATCAGAAACCGATTTCCCATTCTCCATATATGTGAACGTTACCGTCTTGGTACCGGGTCCGCCGCTCCAACCTTCTTTTGTATAACCACTCGTTAATGTTTTTTGTGACCCGTTAGAGTAATTCGCCTTCACAGTATATGTTGGTTCGACTCCGTTATAAACTGTCGTGGCTGATGGAATAACCGTAAGGGAAGATAAGATTACGGAAGGATTAACAGTAACACTGATTGTGCATGTTCTTGTTCCGGTTGTTTTGGCATTGCCTACAAGTCCGGTATAAGTCAATGTAACTGTCTGGGTGCCTGTTTGATTAGGATTAAAACTACTTGTACAGTTTACGGTTCCCGTATGTCCATCCAGATAGGTTGCTGTTGCAGTTGTTATAATTGAGCCCCCCTGTATCACTGTTTGAGCTGGATTTGTTGCGGATATGGATGTAACAACCTGATTACATATAGGAGACACATCATTGCCGTTACTGTCATAGTATTTACCAATCTTTAAGCAAGGCCCCCTGTCTATGGCACCTGAACCACCATAAGCATTACATACCAAGAAAACATAATCATCATTTACTGTTACACCTGTAGGTTTTATTTGAGTCCAGTTGGTCATATCTTGCGATTTATATAGCGTTTCTCGCTTACCTGTATAAAAAATATTATCACAAAACATAGCAGCACCAGCGCCACCTACATAATAAGGAGCCTGATGCCAGCTGGTCCCCATGTTTTTTGAATAATATAAAAAAGTTCCCGGAACAGCGAATATCCCATTATTATATAATATGCGGCGTGACGAATACGAATCTAAATATACAAATGTCGGACCTGACCAGGTAGTACCGCCATCTGTACTGGTTTTATAGTGTCCACTTTCATGCAGGAGATAAAGCATATTATTAGCATACATTAGATCTGTATAAGGTGTATTTACATCAAATATACGAGTCCAATTTATGCAGTCACTGCTAACGAGTAATTCGGACCGATTTTCATGATAACCTGCATGATAATAATTTGTAAGTGCATAATATTTGCCATTACCATACACAACAGATCTTAAGCCAGGTGGATTTGTAAATAGTGTATTAGTGTCAATAACATTTGAATAAGTAAAAGACGTACCATTACTACTGTAGCCTATTTTGTAGCCGTTATTACTATCATCAAATAGCACAAAATATTTATCATGGGCATAATGAAGATTTCTTAAATATGTATAGTTATATAGAGTTGTTAAGGTACCCGTTGATGGGTCGTACTTTTTAACATAATTACTCCCATTAGCCTCACCATCTAAAAGTAAAAATCCATTACTTCCATAAGTTAATCCATAAACATTAGCTGGTAGATTTATTTTCCTCCATGTTGTTCCGTTGTCTATTGATGAATACAGATATTTTACTGCTGTATTTTGCGCGTTATGTGTAATTGCAGCAATTTCAGTTGTGCCTGAAGCATATTGGCAATTTGTTCCGTTACAGACATGCAGCTGCCCTGCATAGCAAGCCTCCGAATGTGTATGGGAAGCAAATGACCTTATTTTCTCTGATACACTGTCAGATTTGGATACAAGCCTCGTATCAGCAGGCTTTATCCTGTTATATGACAGGCTGGTTAATAGTCCTGATACGGATGCATGCTCCTCTCCTGTAACAGGATGTATGTCTTCTAATGTCACATCATACAGCTCTCCCGTTGAATCCAGGAACTTTATATAATCCTCATACATGTGCACGTCAAGATATCCTTTGCTTCGGATTTCCTCGGAAAAGCTGCGTGTCCTCTCGTCCACCAGGGCATCTATAGTGATGCTATTTGATTCTGCTATATATTGAAGCGGAAATACGGCAATAAGTATTAATGCCATGATTCCCGCTATAAGTCTTCCCGGGTAATCCATTAAATATCTTCATGCTCCTGCCATTATAATGGGTTGTTATATGTATAATTAATTTGCACTATGTTATGGTTTATATCATAAAGGTAGCTCTTTTTATATGAACCGCTTTTTACAAGTAATAAATAAGCCGTATAATCCGTTCCGTCCGGAGGAATTACCGAACCGTCTATTGATATGGGATAATCCCTATAACCCATAATGATTGAATACAGTTCCTCGTAAGATACAGCTTCCTTACTTAAGTCCCTGCTTTGTTCATACAGGTTATCCCTGTCTAATATATGCTCTTTAGCATAATCCATCAAACGCCCGGCAGCTCTGTCCCGGGCACCCAGGTAAAATAACCCCGCGCCAAGTATCAGGGCTCCTGCTGCCATATCAATAATATGCCGGATAAAACGTCGCATTTGCCATGCCTCCCGCCTTATATCTTCCTCTTCCATTCATTACATATGCTGTCAACGTCTTACTTTTGAGTAAAGGCAACCCCTATTATTGCCTTGTTGGCGGTCTTTATAACTTCACAGGTAAACCATGCCGTTGGTTTTATATAATACTGTGCATTGTCAAATTCCTTAATATCTTTGATATGCTCCTTGTTTACATAAGTATTGGTATAGGCAATGCCTGATATGACAGTTGTCACCTTGACATATATGGGAGCTGCTTCAGATTCTGAATAATCTCCTACATGCTCCTTGATAAAATTCCTGACCTGACTTCCTCTTAATTCTTCACCATCATACCTTGTAATATTATAATCTGCCAGCTTTGCCGTTAGCTGCTCGGTATTATTTATAATTTTATTTGTCGCATTTGCGGTGCTTCTTAAGTGTGAGATCATATAAAATATGATAATTCCCAGTATTACCACACCTGCTGCAGTCATCAATATATAGGGCACCAGGTCATTTTTCTTAGTTTTCATAGCCTCATACCGCCTTATAAAATCCTTACATGGCAAATAATCATTATTTACGCTGTGTAAACAGTATACCCGTCACTTCTTCATTTTGATTTCTTAACACCTGACCGATAAATTTGGCTGATGGAGTTATATAATCGCTATTGCTTTTACTGCTTTGATTAAGTACGGAAGGCTGGGAGCCGGTGTCGAATTCATTAGTCGAGGGTAATAATGCTCTGTTGTAATATCTGATAGCCGATGTGCTGCCCTGATTTGCTAGTGTCTGCACCGCAATAGAGAGCTCCTCGTCCCGGGCTGTAACTTCTTCAATAAGCTCCAGAAGCGTTTCTCCGCTGATTGTTGCGTCGTCATAATAATCAAAATCAAAGCTGCTCATGGAACCCAGGGCATTAGTTATTTTTCCTGTTCCGGAATCAATGTCATTCTTCTTATCTCTGAAAACTCCGGTCATCCAGGCAACCAAAACGCCTGCAAGTATTACCACCAGTACTGTTGCAAATATTGCGACAACCATATTGGAATTCTTTGTTTTCATTATTTCCCTCCTATTTCTGCTGAGTAAACTTAATGCACACTATTTCATTGTTTACATTTTTAAGCACCTCGCCGACAAAGGATGCTGTCGGGGTTATGTAACCCGCTGCCGACTTGTCGGTGGGTGGGGTATCCTCAGCAGCAATGCCTAGCATATTAGTTCCGGGATCAAAATTATAATTATAATTTGTGCCTGTTGGCATATTATCCAGGGTAAGTACCCATATTGCCAGCTGAGCATCTCTGTTCTTAAATTCCTTTATCAGGTCTACTAATACGTCCCCTCTGATAGTATTGTCATCATACGCAAGCAAGTCAAACTCGGCCACAGAGCTTATCACACCGTCGATTTTCTCAGTCCCGTCATTAATTGCCTTTTTCTTGTCCTTGAACATTCCGGTCGTCCATGCAATCAGCAGGCCGGCCAGAACTACAACCAATACCGTAATTAAAATATTAACCACAAGATCTGATTTCTTTGTCTTCATAAGCATCCTCCAATATTAATCATTATCATATAATCACATTTACCATGCCGTACCCTCCAGTTCTCTCAGCATGGTATTAATTTCACTCATTGATGCAGCCAGGGGCGGAGCAATTCCATATGCAAACAGCATCACAAAGGGGACGGCTGCAAGCAGGTAGGCTCTGATAACCCTTTTTCTTATTGATTTTTCATTAGCCAGCTTTCGTTTTGACATGTATCCGTCCCTTTCAACATCTATCTCATGAAAAGCCTGGCTTATAGGCATTTCATCACATCTGATCAGGTTATCTACCAATCTTTTGAATGGTTCATACGGCTCCCGATCCTTTAATCTGGTCAGGGCTGCGATATCACCTGCTCCGTAATCATTAATGCAGATGCGAAGGGATTCCTTGAATACTACTGCAAAGGACTCCATTTCTCTCAATATTTGTTTTACTGTCATGCTGTCTATATGCATTAGCATGCAGATAATTGCATTAAACTGATTAACCTCATCCTCCATTGCATCCCTTGATACGGAAGTACCGTACCTTAACATAACCTTTGGCAAATAGTAAGCTATTATGCCAATCATCAGGCATATACACAAATCCGGTAATGAGAAGGTCTCATTTTGATATTTGACTACCCTGCGGTATATTTCCTTTGACAACGCATCATTGATTGCCCTGTTGGTAAATATTCTGTCCTCACTCAGCAGTCCGGACAATTCCTCTTCAGTTGCAGGTAATTTTTCAATTTGGCTGTTATCACCCGGCAGTACATACCTTGCAGTATATTCCTCAATTACCTTACCCATTTTCTCATAATGGCTTTCACCTGCAGCAGATGTCAGCATTTCCACCTCTGCCCTTTCTGCAACAAGCAGCTTCTCTCTGCCTTCCATATGAAGATAGATTAGTAATCCGACGCTCAGGAAAAAGGCCGCTCCCGCCAACAGAAAGCTCCTCAGTATAAAATGCCTCGGCCGGATATTGCTCCCGTAATTTCTTAAATCACGCTTAAGTCTTTCCACCCTTGAAGCATACTTGTCACAGTAATTATCAATGCTCTTCCTGACAAAGGGTATCCTGTCTATTTCAAAAAGCATACGGTGCCTTGCCAGATGGAAGGACCTGTATTCCGCACTTTTTCTCATAATTATATAAATCACCGAAATAACAAGAACTAATCCAAGATCGAGCAAGAAGCCCTCCTTGCCGTAATAGAAGGAAGCCATGTTTTCCTTAATATTTACAGCAAAGCTCTTGACAAAATCAATGCAGAATACAGGCATAACTACTACTGCTATTACCCCGAGAAATTCAATATTAAGCCTCTGAATTTTATCGATTTCTATTTCTATCTCCTGATATAGCTTTTCCAGGTTGGCAATGAATAGCTGTTTGCCCTTTACTACCTGGTCACCTTTCTCCATAACCCCGACACATAAACCGACAAAGGATCTGAGATATCTGTTAGGTATGTTCTCATAATATTCTCTTAATGCTTCGTCCTTGTCCTCGGCAAGTAAAAGCTGATAAATCTGATCTGCTGCCGCCTTCATGTCGGGACTTAATACATCCCTTGAGCGATAAATAGCGTCATCCACCCTGTACTCAACAAAAAAATTGTGCTGTACATTAGATATGAGTCTTTGTGTTTCATACAGGATTTTAATCTCATATAGCTTTGCCATACGCCCTGTTACCTCGGCATGAACGATAAGTATGGCTGCTGTAACCGTTATCAGGGTGCTCATATGGGGGTTTGACATATATACAAGCAGAAAGGTAAGCATGCATATCCCCCAGGAAATAAGGCAATCATTCATAGTACGTCTAGCTATTGCCCTGCTGTCACCGGGGCTTATCAGACGATAACGATATGCAAGCTTTTCCATATATGCCCTTGTAAGGGGATATGTAATAAGGAAACGGTACAGGGCCGGATATATTCTGTCACGAATCCCCCTTATGTTTCCCTTTCGTATATTAGGCAAATACCTCACCCCCTGTCGGTATGGTGTTAAACTCAAGAAAAGCTTTCCTTTCATCCGGGGGCAGGCTGCTTTGCAATATCCTTGCAAGCCTGTCACTGATGGGGTTTATCATCTTATATTCCCCATTCTCGTATACCACTATGTCCCTGGTATAATACGTCTTCTTCCTTGCAAGGCTGCTCAACATGTGGGCAATCATATCAAGTTTTCCTTCAAGTGTGTCTTTTTTGGTTTTATACTTTTCCTCTTTTTCATATGGAATTATCTCTGTAATTCGGTCTATATGCCTGTGTCCGTCATTTTCTCGTACGCAATGGATATCAAGGTGCAAAAGCCTTGCTGCCAGGGCTTCAACCTGCTGGGCTCCTGCCGCAGCATAGCCTCCCATGGAATGAACAAAATATGAGATCATTTCATCCGAAGTCGGCCAATGGCCGGTGGTTATTATACGCTTTGTACCGGCAAGCAACAGATCTATAAGATGCTTTGCATGCTCCAGGCTGGCTGTCTCCCCGAATAAAATCGTATGAGCATCGGAAGCCTTAAGCAGCTCTATCAGCCTGGCAAACCCCATTCTTTCACTTGGCCTTGTCCCCAGAATGTTCTTGCCTCTGTATTCATCGTTAAGATATAATTCAAAATCCGCTTCTATGGTTCTTATAGGCTGTCTTCTGTCGATTTCCCTTACTGCCGCTCTTGCATTAGTAGTCTTGCCGGAATTCTGGTCTCCTGAAAATACAATATTAAGACAGCCCTTAATTGCCCAGCTTATTACCTGTATCGGATATTCATTACCCTTGTCGGTTATAAGGTCTTTAAGCTCATATGCATGGGTATTCGCGTGCTTTCGTACATAAAAAGCCCATTGTGTCGCATTGTTAGGCCGAAAGATTGTGACTCTGCTTCCATCGGCAAGGTGGGTTTTCAACCCGCCCTCCGCAGAAGTAACATGCCCGGTTTGACCGTGCTCTGATAGGTTCTTGCAGATGCGTGCAAGCTCTTCTACGGATTTAAAGGCCAGGAACTTAAGGTGGATATGCTTGCCCTCAAATATGATCCAAATGCTTTCATATGATTTAGCTCTTTTGACATTCCCGTAGAAGAAGTCCTCTTCCCTGTAATGGATATTATCAGCCGAGCCCCCGGATGTCCCGCCGGATATTCCGTCAATTGAGGTATCCTCCATTATCAGCAGGTCTGCAGCTGAAAGCCCGTAAGTCTCTTCATATATGCGCTGTGTCAGAATATTCAGCTTATCATCATATGTTAGCGGACTATATAAGGCATAATATGCATCCTGAATATCCTCATCCGTTATAGAATAGTAATAACCCTCCTCATCCTGCTTAAGCCTGTCCAGCCCGGTTTGCTCACATATGGCCCGGAACATACCCGTGTTATTTTCCTTTTTTTGAAGATACATTAGTATTTCAAACATATCCGCAGCTGTAAGCCGATTTGGTTCGTTAAACGGGATAACCCTGTCGATGACCTCCTCCCTTATCCCAATGCTATACAGGGTGCTTTTCATGCGGGCAAATACTATCATCTTCTCATTGATATTTCCCTGTGAGCATTTTCTGACTGCATCGCCGAGTGAGCGCTTCAGTGCTCTGCGGCTTTCCAGGTCCTTGCGGTTAAGGTTAAGTGCATCAATATCCGTATTTATAATATCGTTAATAATGCTTTTTACTTTGGCGCACAAATACCCGATAGAATAAATATCCCCACCCGGGAATATATCAAGCTCGGTTTTTGATTTGAAAATATAGTAGATTGAAATTATTGCACACGCCAATATAACTGAGGAAAGGAACCATTCATTTATGCTCATGTACGGCACCCTCCCTGTTATCCGTTATTTCAGGGGAGTTCATGAGGGCAAGCATCTTTTCAACCGCAGCCAGGGAACGGCTTAAAAAATACTCCTTCTCCTCAAGGGAATATCTCCCGGTTCTTACTATGCCTCTCATCAGGTTCTTCACCCGGCTTACAGATACAGCCTGCCTTATCCTAAAGCCGTTTCTGATAAAGGCCAGGATATTACTTTCATTCTGGGCATCCATGTATTCGGTGCAATATGGTATCACACCTGAATTATACTTTTTTATGTACTTATTAAATCGTGTACGACAGTTATTAATGTTGCAGATTGAATTATCATCATAATCCCCGAATAGGAAAAATACCTTCTTGTCCTTAAAGTATCCTGAATAGTCTGTTATATATTTCTCCAGCACATGTCTTCGCTGTGTCAAATTGATTACAACAAGATCGGCAATTGCCATAAGCCTGAAGGACAATTCATCATCCCCGCTATTGGCATCTATCAGAACAATATCGGTAAGTGCATCTGCCTTTTTGATCATTCTAATTACATTGCTGCCGATATCCCTGTCGAAGGTCTCCCTGTTTTTTATGTCCGTTCCGGGAAGAAGCATTAAGGATGTGTCCTGAAATGTCAGACAGCAGCTTTCAAGTGCCCTCGAATCCAGCCTGCTCATATTGCTGAAAGTAATTGCTGCATCCAGACCTATATCCTGAAACAGTTCATTATCTTCGTTATATAATCCCGTATTTTTTCCTACCAGCGGACCTTCCAGATTATTTTTTTGAAAATGTGTCTGCATCATAAGCACTTTCTTCCTGTGCACTAACCCCATTATTGCAGCAGTCACATGGAGATTGCTTGTTTGGCCTTGTCCATGAATCGGAGACCAAAAAACTGTTATGCTCATGTTTTACCACTACCTTTTTTCATATTTTTGCAGCTTCCTTTCATGCTATCAGGTTGCCTTTAACCTTCCGGTTGTCATTCTTTAGTTGCCATCATGCTAATTCGCTGCCATACATACTTTTCGGGTAATTTTTCCCGTTCTTCTTCTGGCATTTTCATACTTTCCGATGCCTTCTCCTGTTCTTCTTATGCAACTTTCATGCTTTCCGGGTGCCTGCTTTTTTTATGGCTTTGTTAATCCTTTTTATGCTTGTATCGGGATAAAGAGATAAGATTTCCTTTTTGAGATATGTCTTAAGGCATTTTGAAATTTTAGAAAAGCTGAAATTTCCATAAAGACTGAATAGACTGTTTTCATAATCACGTTCGTCATAATAAAGGAATGAACTACTACCGCTATCAAATACCTCCGTCAGGCATTCGCACAATATACCCGACTTTTTGCTGTAAATCATGTTCCTGATTAAAAGCATTTTACGAGCTTTCTCAGATGATACCATTCTCCGGCAAAGTTCAGATAGCCTTTCCTGGTTGAATTTGAATAAATCAGATACGCATATTATATGGCTGCAGGAGGATAAATCCAGTGGGGCTTTAAAACCGAAGGAAATAAGTATATCGTCATACTCTTCGTATGCTGCAATATCTATCTCTTTGGATGTATAATCCACCTTCCTGTAGTTGATGATATCACTGCTGCTTTCAAGGCCGTTAAAGGAAGGCACACTGCATCTTATGGAACCGTATTCGGAAAGATCGATAATCAGAACTCTTTTACCGAGCCTTTGCAGTATTCGTGACAGATACAGTACAATATCAAAGCAGTCGCAGCCAACATATGCTACAACATTATTCGCCAAACTCTAAATCCTCCCCTCCGGCTACTGCCTCATCCGTAAAAATCATGTGACCATCCTCAACAGCGCCATAATCAGCTTCTGATATCGGCGGCAAGACATGTAACGATTCCGTATCTGTGCCTGTATTGTCACAGCCGCCATCCTCATTGCACGGCTCTTCAGATACCGGATTCGAAACCATGTTATTGCTGCAGGTATCTTCTTCCCAGTTTATTTCCGACACATCAAGCTCCATACTCTTTGCAAGCCTGTTTTCAAGAGCCTTACGCACCTTTCTTGCAAGCTCCTGGGAACACCTGCCTATGATGTTCGGATCCTCCTCTATCAATGACAGTATATGAAGGCTTGGGGTATAGGTAATTACTGAGGCTTCCTGTATTGCCGGCTCTATGTACTTTGTAACCATAAGGCTTGATCCCGTATATAATCCGGCATCCACTATTGCGGCAGACATTCTGAGGATTTCTTCCTCAGAAAGCCAGAAGCAACAGGTTGAGGTTTCAGCTGTCAGATTAAATATAGCCTTTTTGGATAAGACAATAAAGCTTTCTCCATTAGGGTATAAAATTCTTACATCCACCACATCATAGTTGCTTATATTCGAGCTGATATTCACAGTATTGTATTCAAGCTCCCTGAGTCCTGATGATAAAGTCCTGTCGCTCAGCATTGCCTTTACTACATGAGTCCCCTCAGGGATATCTATCAGAGCTGCCATACCGATTCCTGATGCTCCCATAAAGTTTTCCGCATGCTGTGAGGAGTATACCTCCTCAAGTATCACATTGCCTGAAGATATGATATCTCCAGCCTGAATATCGGTAATTGCTTTGTATACAAGCCTTTTACTCTCACCAAGCTCCTTCATGGCCGATGACACCTGTTCTTCATATTTGAGCCTGAACATATTTACAGATAATAAGGTTGCCGCAGCCGCAGCCCCTCCTATAACCAGAATGCATATTATAGCAACGATGATGTATTGTCTGGTCGATCTGCGCATGAGTCTTCTCATATTCATCCTCCTGCCGTATTTATAAGTATGTCTAGGGGATATCAAAAGATAATTCAAGATATAATATGTAAGCCTTCATGATAGTTAAAGAATTGAATAATAGATTACCGTTCACGCCATTAAATCATTAGTAATTAACCTAGATATTTGTATAAGAAAGTGTCCTGTAATGATAAGCATAAATATAATGTATGCAGAATAACTGCTTTAGCATCATCTTACAAACCGCATCTGTTAAACTCCATGCCTGCCGGTGTTCCGGCAAATCCCACCCTGCGCATAATCATAGCAGTTGCCCTTTTTATAGATTGTATAAAAATATTATTGGGATTATCCTTCACGCACATGTAATTGCGGGTTATGAATTCCACTGCCCTTCCCTGTACGCAGGCTTCATCGAACAGCTCGTTTTCAGGTATCGGTGTTATATTGTCAGGTAAAAGCCCATAGTTATGCGCTATTCTTTTGCATGTGTACATTGAGTGAAAGGAATAGCTGCCAAGTATAAATACTGATTTTGGGATCAGGGAGGAGTAGTTATGAAAGAAATCATCAATATACTTCTTGCTTTGGCATAAATTTACCACAATCAGGTCTGAGTCTTCCAAAATAGACTTGGAGCTTAGAGAATTGAAAGATGCGGTATCAATAAAGTATATATCTACTGCTTCCTCAAGCATACTGAAAAGTATGGTCGAGTTAAGGTTAAATTCATAATCAAACAGCGCACTATTAATGATACCGCTTTGCGGAATATAATAGAGATGATCTTGTATTATATCTTTTAGATAGGATTTCAGAATTGCCTGATCATGGTTGCCCCTGTAAATCTTTCTTAATAAGCCTTCTATCCCTCCTCCCTCGTAATAATTGACCCCAACATCGTGAAGCAGGCACGACTTGTTGCAGCCATAGTAAGCCCACCCCAGATTATCCTTGCGTAAATGGTTTTCCATAACCGCAACTGTATATGGATAACGTATCACACAAGCCACGCTAACGGCAGCTAGATTGTGAGATACATTGGCCTGTTCATGTGCATTACTCCAAAAAGCAATTTTCATATGTACAACCCCCTTAAAACTAAACTTGAGCCGGATTATGAAACGAAATGTTTCGTCTGATAAGCTGAATGAATTGTAATCTAGAAATTATCGGCAAGAAGTATTATACTATATAATGAATAATATGTAAATGCTTGTTGAAATATAATATTATACAATCTTTTTGTTGATTATTGTATATTATAAACTATAATTGTTACAAAAGTGTTATGTTTTCCTCTATTGTGACACATAACCGGTTAGCAATCCCTATGACATTGTCTTAGTTACAATCATTTACGGCAAAATAAAGGCGTGTTGAAAACCAACTTATAGCAGCGTACCCTAATATAATAAGGACAGCAGTATAAGTGCTGTCCCTTTATTATTATTGAAAAAACCTTTATTGTTGTTATATTGTACATGTATCTTTCTGACGTCATTATAAAACGTCATTACAATTACGTCAGTCTTATGATATTGGTCTATAAACACGCCAGAAGCTTGCTCAGCTCCACAACCTCGGCATCCGGAGCGTGTTTCTTGATTGATGCTATGCCGTTCTTGCAGTTTGCCTTGGACTTGTAGCCTTCCCCTACAACTATTATGTCGCCGCTTGCATCCTTAAGCCTGAATCTATATTCATTGCACTTGTCAAGATAGATTTCATACTTGGGACATTCCTTCTTCTCAAAATCCTCCAATGTTTGATCCTCAATCTCAGCAGCCGCAATAGTCCTTACAAGCTCGGCGCCGCTTTTGCATTCAGCTACGGAAGAATAAACCATGCTGGTGGCTACAACTTCTCCGTTTGACGATTTTAAATCAAATTTAAAACCGGCATTAGTCTTTCTAATCACGTACTTTCCTGCCATAAATAAGCCTCCAATACATTTTCTGAATATCATTTGGTGAACCCTCTCATGACCAAAACCATGAGAACGCAAAACCCTATTCATTAAATTATATCAACAAAGCTCTTTTTTGTCACGCTAAAATTGTATAAATATCATAATATATTGGTATTAAATATTTACAATCGTATATAATTCTGCCGGAAGCAGCCCTTTACACAGCCAACTTTTCATAAAAAACGGACAGGCGCCTGTTTACGGTTTTCAGGCGTCCTGTCCGGTAATAATTTCTGGTATTGGCTATTCCTGCTTTAAGACCCTCCTTAAGAATTCCCTGGTCCTTTCATTCTCCGGATTGAGGAATATCTTCTCAGGCGGTCCCTCTTCCTCTATAATTCCCTTGTCCATGAATACGACACGGTCTGCCACCTCGCTTGCAAAGCCCATCTCGTGAGTAACAACCAGCATTGTTAATCCGCTTTCCGCAAGCTCCTTCATAACAGCCAGGACCTCTCCCACCATCTCAGGATCAAGGGCCGAGGTAGGCTCGTCAAACAGCATGACATCCGGCTCCATGGACAGGGCACGGGCTATGGCAACCCTCTGCTTCTGGCCTCCCGAAAGCTGGCGCGGCTTGGCATTGATGTACTGATCCATGCCTACGACCTTCAGATACTTCATCGCCGTTTCCTCTGCTTCTGCCTTGCTTCTCTTAAGCACCTTGAGCTGACCGATCATACAGTTGCCTAAAACGTCATGATTGTTGAACAGATTGAACTGCTGGAACACCATTCCGAGCTTTGTACGGTAAGCATATACATCATGCTTGTCGTCCAGAATGTTCCGGCCCTTGTATAATACCTTCCCGCCTGTAGGCTTTTCCAGGAGATTTATGCACCTTAAGAGAGTGGATTTTCCTGAGCCCGAGGCTCCTATGATGCAGACAACCTCTCCTTTATTCACCGAGAAATTGATGTCCTTCAATATCTCATTGGAGCCGAAGGATTTGCTTAAATGCTGAACCTCAATTATATTCTCCATAATGATCCTCCTCTCCGTCCTTACTGGCGTCCCTTGTTATGCTTTATAAGATCCTCCGGACGTGCGACCTGCATCTGGTTGCCGGGAATTACCACGTAATTATCCGGACCGTCCATTCTCTTCTCGATAAACCGTAAAATTCTGGTGACTGTCAGAGTCATAATCAAATACAGTATACTTGCCACCGTAAACGCCTCAAAGGTCTTGTAATTAATGCCGACAACCGTTTTTGTCTGGAAGAACAGCTCTGTAACCGAAATGACGTTCAGCACCGAGGTGTCCTTGATGTTTATGACAAATTCATTACCGATAGCGGGAAGTATATTGCGTATAACCTGGGGTATGACCACATACAGCATGGTCTTTCTGTGGTTCATTCCGATGGCATGGGCTGCTTCGAACTGGCCTTTGTCTATTGAGATAATCCCGCCCCTGACAATCTCGGCAGTATATGCTCCTGTGTTTATAGAAACTATAAATATTCCGGCAAACATAGGCTCCATATCAATCCCGAATGCCATCAGGGAGCCATAGAAGATAACCATTGCCTGCACTATCATGGGCGTACCCCTGAACACCTCAACATATACTGTCAATATTGCGTTGACAATCTTGATGAGTACCTTCTTAAATCCCCTCTCGGGTATCGGGATAGTCCTTACAACGCCGATTAAAAGTCCGATCAAAGATCCGATAATCGTTGACACTATCGAGATATAGAGCGTATTGCGGGCCCCTCTAAGGAACATGGGCCAGTACTTAATTACAACATTGGCAAATGCTTCCCAACTCATGATAACTAATCCTTTCCTGCATATTAAGCACGCTAAAACAGGTTAGGCTGTCCTAAAGACATTAAACTGCTTTCAGACAGCCAGAATTATAATTCGGTTAAGCATATTATTCAGCCGCAGGTTGAATATATGCCGCAAGGCTGATTTTAGCTCCGTACCGAATTCCTACGCATATTGAATTTATTCAGCTGCAGGCTGATTCATTATTGCAGCATCCATCAGGCTAACTCGTTCCTCTGCAGAAACTCCTGCTAAAATCTCATTAATCTTAGCCGTAAGGTCGCTTCCCTTTCTTAAGCCTACTGCAATAGCAGTATCATCCTCGGAGGTTACAAAACCATCCTCAAATTCCACCATAACAAGATTCTCATTGGCTGAGCTTGCGCTTACACCCTCCGGCCTTTCCGATATATAACCGTCGATGGAGCCTGCTTCAACCGCTACCCTCATTGCTGAGAAATCATCCATTGCCGTTTCCTTGACAACGCCTTCAATCTGGTCGATTACGGTATAATGGAAGGTATTAAGCTGGGCTGTTATCTTCGCTCCGTTAAAATCCTGAATAGAGGTTGCATTCTCATAAGGCGAACCCTTCTTTACCACCATTACCAGGTCCGATTTATAATAAATGTCGGAAAAGTCGATGGATTCCTTACGCTCTGCTGTGGGGGACATGCCTGCTATAATAGCGTCAATCTTTCCGGATTGAAGCGCCGGAATAAGGCCTGTCCATTCGGTTTTAACGATAACCAGCTCTTTGCCCAGACCGTCTGCTATCTTCTTGGCAATTTCCACATCATATCCGCCCGCATATTCTGCACCTCCGCTAATCGGTACCGCTCCGTTCGATGAATCAAGCTGTGTCCAGTTAAAGGGAGGATATGCGGCCTCTAAACCTACCTTAAAGGTGTTATCCCCTGAATCCTTTTTTTCTTTGTCATCATTAGCCTGTTCCTGATTACCGGTACTCTTGTTGTCCTTAGCAGTTTTATCACCGTCATCCTTCTTGCCGCAGGAAGCTGCCAGCAGCATAAGGCTCATGACTGTGACGATTAGCATTACCAATCCTTTTTTCATAGTTCTCCTCCTCTTTTTTTACATAGAAAAAACCTGAGGTGACCTCAGGTTCCGCCTAATTCTCTGAGTCCTCTTCCTTCCCTGAATGAGATAGCGCAACCTGACGGACCGGGAAGCCCGACAGGACAGTCTTGCAGCTCTTAACTGCAAGCCCAGCTGATAATACCGAGTATATTATCTGCTTCGGCGGCATTTCCTTCTCCCCAGCTTCACAGCTTCTCAAGCTCCCCTAAGGACTAATAAATGTCGCTCCTCTACCCCACGAAAAAGTAAGGCCTGCTATATTGTTGTTAATTTGTTAATGTCATTCATGACATTTTACAGTCGTAAATGTTGTTATTAGTTTACAACATCATTTATACTATGTCAATCATAAAGATTGTTTATTGCTACTCTATTCACTTTCAAACATGCTAAGGGGGCTGTATTGCTATTCAAATCTGCAACAGCCCCCGGATGACGCTATTTGACCTCTGCATTCCTTACTCAATTAAGATTTATAAAAACATAACCGCTTGCATAATAACTGCTCTCGCCGTTCCAGTTATTAATATTTATCTGATCGGCAATGAAGATCATGGTGGCCAGATTGCTTACAGCAGTGTATGAAGCCTCCTCAAGAGTAAGCACATCGGAGTCCTCCCCCCTGTCCTCGTATGCTTTGAAGAATTCATTTATTGAGGCGCGAATTATCTCATTTCTTTCATCATCATAAAGTACCATAAACCGCTCCTCATCATCAGCTTCAAATTCCAGTGAATAATTCATGTTATCTATCACCAGACCTTCCGGTCCTTTATAGTCCGCGCTCAGGGATAAGCTGATTGCGCCCATATAGTCGAGACCGGATATCGGAATCATCCGGTTCGGATCTCTGCTTAAGCTGATGTATTTGGCGGAGGGTTCGTTGATCTCGTATTCATTGAAGCCGAAGGTCTTGCTGAAATTATCTGTCTCATTGTACGAAGCCAGCCAGTCATACCTGCCGGTATCCTTGAGCCTGCGCAGGTATTCAAGGGAGCTTCTTATGGTCTGCTTATCCTCCGACGAAAGCGACTTGCCGGGGATTATTGTATTCCCCTCAAGCATATCGTTAGCCTCAAGCGCCTTCTTAAGCCTGCCTGCCTGGTTGATGCGGCTTACGGTAAATGCATCCACGGGCGGAATAACGGATACGGCAGACATTATAAGAAGGATGGGGGCTATCACTCCTATTTTGGCTGCAGGAATGATACAGAAGATCACGCCGCAGGCTGTGGCAAAAAGCCCGAAGAGTATGACATAGTACCTGCCATAGGTAATCCCAAGCTCGTTTATTTTTAGTATTGAGGATATGGTCTGAAATAAGACCACCGGCACCAGTACCTTGGGAAATATCCTTCTGAAATACTTTGCAAATACATTTTGAAGATTAGCGCTTAGCAAATATACCACAATCACGGTGATTGAATATGATACCAGCAGGGGCTCAAGAAGGCTTTGCTTCCAGAAGGCTCCGGTTATGTTAATAATGATATATAGTAAAAGTATCACCGTAAAGAGTGAAGTAACCGGAATAAATACATAGGAAATCAAACCCTCCAGAAATCTTGAGGCATGCCGCGTACCGGAGGGCTGTGCCTCCTCGGCATCTTCCTGAACTTCCTTATCGTATGCCGGTATCAGGGATAGAAAGTGAATCGGTGCATATAAAATGGCGATTATATTGGCAGCATGAAGATATGCTCTTTCATCCACATCGGCAATCAGCTGATCGATTGCCGTGATAATAAGGTAAACGCCCAGGAATATAACTCCGGCAAAGAATACAGCTATAAAGAATGCCCTGAATACTGCCAAAAAGCTTTCATAAAAGGTTACCCTTGATTTTATGGAAGGCACCCATATAAATGCAATGAAGAGCATGAACAGGATAATAATTGTGCGTATTGATGCCTTGACTGAAATGTCGGTGTCAAACACAATCACTAAATATACTAAGGAAGAGACGGCAGCAAACAGCATAAACAGGATACGCGCCATGGATGATTTAAAAAACCTCTCCCATACAATCTGCAATGCGGCAGAAAGTGACGCACCCAATATAAAGCAAAGCATAAGCTCACTATAATGTTCAACATCGTCGTTAGTTATGACCGCAGCATTCAAAGCCATGATTGATACAAGAAATACTATGGTCATTGGAAACCGCCTGATTGTATATATAATGAGTTTTAAAGAAGCCGATCCGGCACCGCTATTTTTCCCCATATAGACCTCCTTTCCAAAATTAAACAAGTATCTAAGCAGATTATAACACTATGATTCCATATTTGCATCCACTCAATATAACAAAATTCTGATATTTTTCGAGCTTATTAAGCAATATACATAATTTTACAAGCTAAATTTGGCAGTTTTTACTAATAGATTTTTAAGTTGAAAAATTTTTATATAAGAAAATTATAATAAGCCCTTTACAAAACTCAAAAAATATGTCAAAATAGAAAAAATTCCAGGAGGTAAAATGCTATGTCTTCAAAGAATCACACCATCGGGTATCTGCCTGATGAACGACCACCGATCATGGAATTGATCTTATTCGCTTTACAACAAATTGTTGTAATGTTCCCCGCAACTGTTCTGGTTGCACTGATCACAGGATTCCATGTATCAACCACCATTTTCGCCAGCGGCTTGGCAACTCTTTGTTTCATTCTTATCACCGGAAGGAAAATCCCTCTTTATTACGGCTCAAGCTTCTCTTATATCTCAGCTATTGCATCCATTATGAGTGCCGAACAATTTGCTAGTATGGGATTGAATGAGAAAATATCAATTGCCCAGTTTGGTATTGTAATGTCGGGACTTGTATCCATAGCAGCCGGTATAATTATAAAGTATGTCGGCAGAAGTATTATCGACAAGGTACTGCCGCCGACAGTAACCGGAAGTATCGCTATAATAATCGGATTATCCCTTGCGGCAAATGCAATGAAGGATGCCTCCAGCAATGATTTTCTTGCTGATATACTAAAAAATGCATCCTCCTATTCAGAGAAAGCAGTAAATGCCGCCAACAACGGAAGCTTTGAGAGCTGGTCATGGGTTATCGCAGCAATTACCTTATTCGCAACAATCTTATACTCGGTATTCCTGAAGGGCAAGCTCAGTCAGTTGCCTATTCTTTTTGGTCTTCTGACCGGGTATCTGTGTGCGGTAATCATAGGCGCTGCAACAGGCATTCCTTTCGTAAGCTTTGACAAGTCAGGCCTTACCGGTCTGGTGAACCTGCCGACATTTACACTGCCCAAGCCTTCATGGGCTGCAGTAGTTGCAATAATGCCCATAGCAATAGCGACAATACCCGAATCCACAGCTCATATATATCAGCTTGATATATATGTTAATAACTTTGCCAGGAAGAAGAATCCCGAGAAGAAATATAATTTAGCAGACAAGCTTGGCCTTAACCTTATCGGCGACGGTATCGGCGATATCGTATCAGGTGCAATCGGAGGCCCCGCAGGCACCAATTACGGTGAGAATATAAGTGCAATGGCAATATCCAAGGTGTTCTCCGTGCCGGTGCTCATAGCAGCCTCTATCATTACCATGATAATCTCCTGCTTCACACCGCTGATAAATGCCGTATATTCCATACCTGAAGCAGTCATTGGCGGCTTATCCATATATCTGTTCGGCGTTATAGCCGCACAGGGTATAACAATTATAATGGACAGCAGGGTTAACATGTTCAAATCCAAGAACCTTGCAATCATTGCTATCATCCTTATAATCGGATTAGGCGGATATTATGGTTTCGCAACAGAGGGTATGATCCCGATGTTCGGATTAGAGCTTCCGTCAATAGCAACTGCCGCTGTCGTAGGAATTGTCCTGAACCTTCTCCTGTCCATCGGTGAGGGCAAGAGAAAGGACGCAGAACCGGATAAGCTGGAAGGGTAATCTATAGATTTAATATAGTTACAATATAATAAAAGAGCCGGGTAAATCGACGGATAATTTCAATCCATTGATTATTTACCTGGCTCTTCAATTATTTACTATTAATCAGAACTTGCCATTCAATGAAATAAAGTTTAATATATAACTCATGGTTGTAAATAAACATAAATACATGCATAAGAGGAGGACGCAGCCATGGAGGCGCTCAACAGCCGGAATGAAAAACGCAGCTTCTATAAGATTGTCTTTAGTCTGGTATTCCCAATGGCATTACAAAACCTGATTAATGTCGGAGTATCCACAGCAGATGTGGTCATGCTCGGAAAGGTAAGTGAAACTGCACTTTCCGCTTCTTCTCTTGCCGGTCAGGTGCAATTCATAATGTTTCTCATCCTGTTTGGCTTAACCTCCGGAGCCGGAGTTCTTACAGCACAGTATTGGGGTAAGAAGGATATACGGACAATTGAGAAGGTAATGGGAATAACGATGCGTATCGCATTAGTCGTTGCGATTATTTTTACCGCAGCAGTTCTTCTCTTCCCTTATAAAATTATGAATATATTCACCAGGGAGCAGGATGTAATTGAGGAGGGTGTGGCATATCTTCGTATTATTGCATTCTCCTATATTATAACCTCCATTACCCTGGTGTATCTTAATATAATTCGCAGCATTGAGCGGGTAATCATATCTATGATTACCTATCTGGCAGCGCTTATCGTCAATGTAGCGCTGAATGCTGTCTTCATATTCGGAATGTTTGGACTTGAGCCTATGGGTATCCGGGGAGCCGCTCTTGCCACCCTGATTGCCCGGATAGTGGAGTTTATCATAGTCCTCTGCTATTCGCAGTTCATCAATAAGGATATCCGCTTTCATGTCAGGGATCTGTTCCCCCATGATAAGCTGTTAATGAAGGATTTCTTAAAATACTCCTTCCCGGTGCTCGTAAATGAGCTTGTCTGGGGCTTAGGGACCTCCACAGTAACGGCAATAATCGGTCATATGGGAAAGGCTGCCGTGGCGGCCAATTCTGTGACTCAGGTCACCAGGCAGCTTGCTATGATTGTATCCTTCGGAATAGCAAATGCAACAGCTATCCTTATCGGTAAGACAATCGGTGAAAACAGGGAGGACCGTGCCAGGCTATATGCCAAACGTTTTATCCGCATGTCCGTAATCTTCGGCATAATCGGCGCACTGGTTATTCTCGGGGTTTCTGCCACGGTTAAGGATTATCTCTCCCTTGGTGATGAAGCAAAAACTTACCTGACCTTTATGATGTTCGTAATGTCATACTTTGCAATAGGACAGTCCTATAATACGGTTTTGGTGGTAGGAATATGCCGCTCAGGCGGAGATACCAAATTCGGGCTGTTTCTTGATGTTGTCTTTCTGTGCGGCATCTCAATCCCGGTCGGAGCTATTGCAGCCTTCCTACTGAAGCTCCCCGTTCCTGCAGTTTATGCTCTGCTGCTGAGTGATGAAATACTTAAAATACCCGTCAGCACCTGGCGATACAAGACTATGAAATGGCTTAGGAACGTGACGAGGTAGGCTGCATGCTATTGCAGCGGTTTCCATTCATACACATAATTTGTTCCCATAGAAACCCCGCTGTAATAAATTGTCCGTATTGCTATCTTGTCTCCATCATTGTAATTATACATGTCAGGATAACTGCCGCATTATCATCTTCTATAAACGGCCTGATAATATCATACAGCTTCTCACTATGTACAACATAGCTCGAATGGGTTTCCCCCTCAAGCAGCCTAAGGGTGCTTCCCGGTATCTGCTCCGCTATATGCATTGTATGCTCTTCCTTAATCATATCCCTGCTTCCTGCAAGAACCAGGGTGGGTATATTAATCTTGGAAAGCTCTTCATCCTTAATATCCGGCTCCTTAAGCATCAGCTTGAATTTCTTGTTTCGGGTTATGGCATATACAAGCCATGTTATGGCATTAAAGACAGGCTTAACGCCCTTCACATTAAGGTTAGCCCCGCTTATTACAAGCCTGGACAGTAATCCGGGATGGCGTGAAGCAATCATCAATCCGATTATGCCGCCGTCACTGAAGCCATATAATATTGCGCCTTGCAGCTGCAGTTTATCTATAAAAGCAGCTATATCCTCCGCCATATCGTCATAATGCAGCTGCTTAACCCTGCTGCTTCTGCCGTGGTCCCGGCTGTCAACGGCATAGACGCAGTACTCATTTAAAAGCTGCTTTGTCAAAACATCAAAGATACCATGATTTTCACTGTTACCATGGACCAGTATAACCGGTTTCCCCTGCCCTGTCTTTTCATAATATAGCTGTATGCCATTTACTTCAATATACATTGCAATCTTCACCCTCTCATGTTTCTATTCTACCGGGATGCCCATTCCGAATAATCTAACCTGTTCTGCCATATGTCCGATGTTGCCTTCACCGGCAAACCTGGTGTCATCAAAGAAATCCTCATCAATATCCAGCCATACAAGCTTATGTGCTTCTTCTATTAATATTACGTCCTCGTCAAGATACCCTGCATATACCTCAACATAGCAGTCCTGATTATAATAAGTAAAGTCCATCATATGATGCAGCTGTATTCTGTCCCTGTCGATGCCTGTCTCTTCCTTAAGCTCGCGGTATGCCGCTTCACTACCGCTTTCCCCGCTTTCAATCTTGCCTCCCACGAGATTATATAGTCCCAGGTAAGGTTCGCTTGCTCTTTTGCAGAATAACAATTTACTTCTATCCCGGTTATATACCATAATGCAATTGTATCCCTGCATAAATGTAAGGCCTCCGTCTGTTCTGATAATCTATGTCTATCACTTTATTCTATAGATTTCATTATGTCAATTACCAGTGTTAAGTTATATAAGAAAATGCAACATCCTAAAAACGTATTTTTTCTAACTTCTTATTTTATTTAATACTGTTGTTTTGATAAGAACTGCTGCTATCACCCTCAGATATTGGATTAAGTATTCACTCTGTCTTTAGCTTATTGACGTTATATTTACCGAACAACCTTGAAAAGCAAATCTTTGAAAATAAAATGCATATAAGTATAATTAGCAAATCAAACCCAATTAAGATGAAATATAAAATGGTATAATTTGATTTATCCATGACGTTAATCAAGATAATTTGTACCGGAACAGTAAATGGAATACAGAATATCTATGAGATGAGATAAAAACCCCTACGTTCTGCCTCTCAGCCCTGCCTTGGAGCATATTCGTATAAGTAGCGCTTCATTAATATAGGATAATCTTGCTTACTGCTTGACACAAATATTGTAACGTCATATAATGGCAGAAATATTCATTAAACAGGGCGTGATCTGTGTGGAAAAAATCATAACCATGAAAAATCTTTGCAAGGAATTCAAGGTTTTAAACCGAAGGGAAGGCTTAAGGGGAAGCATAAAGGATCTGTTCTCCAGGGACTATAAGATTATTAAAGCTGTAAATGATGTCACAATGGATATCAGTAAGGGTGAGATTGTCGGTTACCTGGGCCCGAACGGAGCAGGGAAAAGCACTACAATCAAGATGATGACGGGGGTTCTTGAACCAACCTCCGGTGAGATTACTGTNNCAAAGGATACCTTATAGGAACAGGACACAGAATGCCCGGGAAATCGGAGTAGTATTCGGACAAAGGTCACAGCTTTGGTGGTCTCTTCCAGTAATCGAATCCTTTAAAATTCTGAAGGATATATACCAGGTAAGTGATAAAAACTACAAGGATATGATGGATTTATATTCCTCACTGGTGGATATTGAAAGCCTTATGCACAAGCCGGTCAGGCAGATGTCTCTTGGTCAGAGGACACTAAGTGATATACTGGCGGCTTTTCTACATAATCCCGGAGTGGTATTTTTAGATGAACCTACAATTGGACTTGACGTTTCCATGAAGGGCAAGATAAGAGAGCTGATTAAGGCTCTGAACAGGGAGAAGAAAACCACTGTCATCCTTACCACACATGATATGGGTGATGTGGATGAGCTTTGCAGAAGAATAGTCATAATTGACAAAGGGACTATAATTTATGATGACGATATAGAGCATCTGAGAAGGTTCTTCGGTGCATACCGGACCCTTAAGCTTCAGATTGGGAAGGCATCCGCAGAGCTTGAGGAACAGGCTCTTAAGAAGGCAACAGATGATCTGACTATAAAGATAAGGGAAGCATATCCTGAGGCGGCATCTCTTGCCGTATCGATTGAGGAGAACTGGATTGATATCCTTGTCAATGAGGACGAAATCGAGTTGATGACCATATTAAATTACGTTCAGGGTGTTATGAAAATACATAATGTCAGGCTTGAAGAAATATCTACCGAAGGCGTAATTAAGAAGATATATGAAGGAGGGGTATGATGGGCCTGAAAAAATATTTGACATTCACCAGAGCAGGCATTGTTGAATCCCTCCAGTTTAGAAGCAGTATTTTCGTAACAATACTTGGCAACTTTATATATCTCATAATAACCTATTATCTGTGGAAAGCCATCTATGCCTCGGTTGACAGTAAAGTTATCAACGGAATGTCCTTTGCAGACACTATGATCTATCTCGTACTTGCATCTGCTTTATTTTACTTCATGGAGGTATATCTGGTATGGGATATGGGACGAAGTATACAAACCGGCAAGATAGTCCTGGATTTGCTTAAGCCGATTCCATATCAGAGCTTTATGTTCTGGTATTCATCCGGCAGTTGCCTGATGTCCTTTATAATAACATTTCTCCCCACTGCCGTTCTGGTTTATATAGTGACAAAGGGTGCAATACATCTGGGCATTAACCTGTTGTTTTTTATGGCCGGTGTTGTATTAGCACTGCTGATAAATTATTTCATTAACTTAATAGTCGGTACCATATGCATCCATACGGAATCCATCTGGGGTGTTAATATAATGAAGGAGGTTATCGTTCTCCTTTTCTCCGGCGCAACTATTCCTATAGCATTTTTCCCGGAAAAATTAAGAACGCTGGTCTTTTACATGCCCTTCCAGGCTATTTATAATACACCCTTAAGGTTGCTGATTACACCTAACATGTCCCGGCAGGAAAGACTGCAGCTTCTATTAATACAGCTTTTTTGGGTTGTGGTATTATATGGAATCAGCAAGCTGTTCTGGAATATATCGATTAAGAAGATAACAGTCAACGGTGGTTAAAGGATTGGTGGATAAATATGAAACGTATTCGTTTTTATCTTAGAATATACAGAAAGATACTGGCGCAGGATCTGAAAAGCAAGATGAGCTATCGTGCGGATTTTATTATATCTACCATAGGCATGATATTCACAAATGTGGCCGGCTTTATATCGTTCTGGGTTGTGTTTCAGAACTTTCCTTCGGTAATGGGCTGGAATTATCACGAGATGCTTTTTCTATACGGTTTTTCCTTAATTGCGCTGACACCCGTACAGTGCTTCTTTGATAATAACTGGAGCTTAAGGCACTATGTTTATTCCGGAGATTTCATAAAATATTGCTTCAGACCAATAAATTTATTCTTCTATTATATGTCTGAGGTATTTGATATTAAGGGTCTGGGACAATTGCTGTTTGGAAGCGTTACCATAATATATGCCTGGAACAAGCTCGGTCTTGAAGTCTCCGTTATTGTACTGGTTGAGCTATTTATTGCAATCATAACTGCATCCTTGTTCATGATTGCCTTAATGAACGCTGCTGCGGCTACATGCTTCTGGATAGTCAATTCAGGTTATGTCATGGTTACAGCATTTAAGTTCAAGGATTATTCAAGATACCCTGTAACTATATTCAGCCCCGTATTTAGATTTGTATTTACATTTGTAATACCGATTGCATTCATCTCCTACTACCCGAGCCTGCTCTTCTTGAGGTCGAATACTGTCCCGCTTCTTACCTGGCTGTCTCCGGCAATCGGTGTTGCCTCCTTCTATCTGTCTTATAAGTTCTGGATGAAGGGCGCCGCCTCATACAGCGGAACTGGATCCTAAACAATACCCTATCCAAAACAGGATAGGATATTGTTTGCAAAGCCATATTTAAAAGCAGAATAGGGATAATGAAGGTAGAATGAACTAACTATGCTTTTCTTTATATGGTTATCTCAATGATATCATCTTTAGATTTTCCATTAAGGTTAAATTTCATCGTCTTTCCCTGAAGGCTGATTTCATATTCTCCTTTAAAGCCATTAAGAATAATACTTCCGTTTTCATCAGTTCGTAATTCACCTTCTGTATGCCATTCTTCATGGATAAGACGCTTTAATTCATGATAAGCCGGCTTAGTGGTATTATCTTTACGAATAAGGCCGCTTGGAGCTCCAAGCCATGCACCGTCTGCAAAATCCCATCCGGTTACTGCCTCAACCATAGGATGTTCAAATAAGATACGATACATTTCAGCCCATTCCTTCTTTTGTCTTTCTTCACCGTCCGGTGTTGAAGGCCATTCGTCAACCTGATAGTCATTCAAATCCACGATATCTTTAGGCATAAGTTCACCTGATATTAGGGTATTCTCTGTAAAATGAAGAGGAAGCCCGAATACTGAGAATCTCTCGAGAATATCCTCAAGCTTTTCCTGTCCCATATATCCCTGGTGTTGATGAGTCTGGATGCCGATTGCAGAAATAGGCACACCAGCATTTAAACATCCATCGATTAGAATCCTATAGCTTTCTGACAGGTTGAAATCATTAATAAGTAGAGCAGCATCCGGATTAGCACTCTTAGCGGCATCAAATACTTCCTTCACAAGTCGAACTCTGCCAAGATCCTTACATATGCGGGTAATAGCATTATCGTACCTGTCATAAACAGGCATAATCACTACCTCATTGATTACATCCCAAATATCTATTACACCACGAAATGCAGTAACATCACGATATATACGATCTAATTGCTTTTGTAAAATCGTTGCATTGTCATAATCCATCAACCAGTCTGCACAAGCTGTATGCCAACATAATGGATGGCCTTTTACCTTCACATTATTCTGTTGCAGCATTTTTGCAGCTCGCATTCGACTGTCTGTGAGAATCTCCCCTTCTTTCGGTTCAAATCCTCCCCAGTAAAATGGAAGTGTTCCGTAATTAAATACTTCTAACCACATATTCATTCTTTCTTCGAAAAAGCTTTTATCGGGATATTTTTTATCAATATAAGCATCCGCTTTTCTCACATTGACATCCGATGTAGCCGGAAGCGAATCAAATGCGCCGCAGCCAAACAAAAACTGATGATTCACTAATTTTACTTTTACAGTAGTGTTCGATAGTATATTCCCTTCACCATTTATAAAACGTATTCTTTGCTCTGCTTTTCTATGCTCTAATGAACTCATGTAAGCCCCTCCTATATAATAATAAAATTTATACTCTCATAAATAGTTAACCAATGATCCCCGTATCTGCATCTACGTATCAAGATTTGAATTACTGGACTTGACCATACAACTGCTATCTTCATGATTCTTCTCTTACACCTTGGTATGTTCATTTTGTGAAAAATTATAACATTATTATAACATTCAATTATGATGAATTCTACCGTCTTACGGGGTTATTTTTGCAACCGTCTTACGGGTCTATTTTGGCAAAATGTTTAATTAAAAAGTTCTCATTTATGTCTGTTGCCAGGGTATAACGCAGCTTTCATTGAGACTTTCACTCCTTTGTGGATGGATAAGATAAAAAGAGGCATTACCTACAAAACTGCAGGTTATGCCTATTTCATCGATATTAAAAATCCCTTATTGAGTTACCCTTTCGGCAGGGGCTCATATTATCTAATAATTTCTCGTGTAATAACTGTCAGCAAAAATAACATGAGAATCCAAAATCCCAGGGAACCGATTGATAAACCCAACCCGATTTTAGATCGTCCGGCATACCTATTATTAGTGTCATTGATACCAATCAGACTCGTTACCAGACCCACAATTGAACCTATAAAAATCAAAGGATAAAACCCCAACGAGCCGAATATTACAGAAATTGTTGCTAAAGCTTTCCCCTGATTATTAGCTCTGATATTGGTATTGACCAAATGACCGCATGATAAGCATACATCTGTATTTTCATTCAATTCATTACCGCAATTCGAACAAAATCTTGCCATTACTACCCACCCCAATATATTATTTACATTTTCTTTATTTTAACTAATATTAATTATATTTGTCAATAATGCTTATAAGAACCCTGTACCGGATATAAACCCTGATTTAAAATATTAAAAGCAATATAATATTATAATTACTGTCGATATAAGAAATCTGATAATGTGATGCTGAGGGTTTATCTTCTTGTGCAGGGCTATTCCGTTAAATATTGCGGAGATATGTATTAAGACAAGCCCAAGACAAAGCAGTGCAAGCAAGTTGGTGTCATTAATTATTGTAAATACTGAGGTAATAATAAGAACTATTCCACCGGTTAACATCATTAGATTTGACCAAAGCTTAATGTCCCTTTTCTTTAACTGAACAACGCATGTCAATAATGTTAAAAGTCCGTAGACTATCGTCAAAGCAACAAAAATAATATCCAGTATATCCACCCTTATCTCCCCTTTACCTTATTTTTCTAATAGCATACACTATTTTAATAATTTTGTACACATTTTTTATCTAAATGCTAATACATCACGAGTTACGTGCAGAAGACATACGATAAAAAATTGCTGTGGCAATTATGCCTAAGAGCATTATAATTATGCTCAGGACAAATGGCAGCATGCGTGAGATATCACTCAGCAATCCGCCAATATAACCAAAGGGTACGCTAACCAGCATTACGGTTGTCTGAAGCAGCGCCATGATTCCGGAACGCTGCTCCGAGTCGGCATGGATTGCAACAAGAGATTCCCTGAGCGTATATAAAACAGACATGCCTAATGCTTCAAAAAACAGGGACAGCAATAATACTACATATCCTAATATACTTGTTTCTGTTATTGATATTAAAAGCAGGCAGCCGATTATTGAGCTGATAAACCCTCCGAAAAGCGGCCACTTAAGCTTTGATTGCCTGATACGCGAAATGACTGTAAAAAATATAAATATTGAAAGTATACTTCGGATCATCGGGAAAATGGGCAGCAGCTCATCGGGAACTCCGATACGGCGGGAGGCAATTATCTGCCAGAAGGTACTCCCGAGCATGGAAGCAATCTCTACTAAAATACTTATGATTATTGCAAATTTTGTACCCCTGGAGGCAAGAATCTTTTGAACTGCACCTTTATACCCTGACAGCATTTCAATCCATGACTTGCCTCGCGTTTCCTCCCGCTTAATTAATCCCATCCTGGTTTCAGTAGAGAAGCGGTACAATATTATCAGCTTTATAGTCATAATAACACATGCATTAATATATAGTATCCGTATTGCAGGCACCAATGTCAGCTTTGCAACAAGGACTGAGGATATGGGTGCGAAAAGCACGGAAAAGTTCGATGATATCATAACCCAGGAATAGATCTGGGTTATCTTGTCCTTTGGAGCATCCTCCACCAAAAGACAATCCCAGGATACCGTGGGCACCTTCATCATACCGTTAAGTAAGGCTGCAACCACAAAAAACCAGAAGCCCTGGCTAAAGGCCCATATAAGGCAAGGGATACTCCAGGAGAGTATGTCGAAGATCATGGTGCTCTTCCTGCGGCCTAATTTATCAACTATTGCACCCGACAGAAATGAAAATATCATCTGGGAAAATAAATATATTGAGGTTACTATTCCAACCTCCACGTCGTTCATTCCAAATGCAAGCATATATACCGATGCATAGGGCAGACACAGATTCATGGAAAGTCCCCACATTGGCTCCGTATAAACGCAGGCACGGGAATTGCCCTCCAGCTCAAATAAAGTGCGAAAAAGCCTGTGCTTCTTTAGTGTGTTCATCATGCTGATTGTGTTCCTTTCGCAAACATGATAATATTAAGTATAATGATGCCTTTATGACAAATCTTAACACATTATTCGTGTTAATACTACACATATTATTTTTTATGCTGATATAGTAATCAAAAATGCTTTCTTGCGTATCAGCTAATATCTTAATTATAGTATGCAAAAAGGTGTTAAGAAAGGAGACGGCACATGATTACCACATTTGCCTGGTTCGGGTATGATCTGCCTAAGAAGGAATGCTTTGATTTTATTAAGCTGTCTGGTTTTGACGGTGTGACATTATGGTGGAATAATGACTTCGGAGATACTGATTTCCGGGATAATTAGGCACTGTTGCACTGGAAGCCGCAAATAGGGGGTCAAGTGTTTTTTGTTGAAAATCAAGGTTTTTAGGCCCTTCATATCTCAGTGAATGAGTCACGATTATGGATATTTCATAACATCATGTGCTGAAAGTGCGTCTGAAGGGTATACGAAATAGAACGTCTTCCTTTTTCTTCTATAATGGCCTTATGTATACCCATCCCTCTATGGCAGCGAACCTCCTATTTCCACCAGGATCCTATCTCCAGAGTCCTAACTCCAATAATATATTATATCATCTTATCATATTATTTTTCTTGATTGTTTTCAACATATTCATGTCGATAATTATTTTACATATTATATTGACGGATACAGTCTATATATGTTAGACTGAATATAGTCTAATATATATAGACCGGAGGGATTGTCATGGCTAAGAGCATATATTTAACTGAAGCTGAAGAAAAGTTAGCTTCCTTGATCTGGAGTAACGTGCCGCTTACTTCACCCGAGTTGGTTACCCTCGCAGCAAGAGAGTTGAGCTGGAAGAAATCCACGACCTACACGGTACTTAAAAAGCTCTGTGAAAAGAACGTATTCAAAAACGAAAATGCCAATATAACGGTTCTGCTTACCAGAGAAGAGCAAATGGCCCGTCAAAGCCGCCGCTATGTGGAGGATGCCTTTGGTGGATCACTACCAAAGTTTATAACGTCATTTTTCGGTGGAAAGAAGCTTTCTCCTGAACAGGCAATGGAATTAAAGCATATTATAGAAGAGCATGAGGAGGATCGGAGTAATGGATAAGCTGTTTCTCACCATTCTGAATATGGGCCTAACCGGAGCATTTGTTATTACTGCTATATGCCTTGTCAGGCTGCTTCTTAAAAAAGCTCCTAATATCATAATTTATTGCTTGTGGGCGGTAGCCGGCTTCAGGCTTATATTTCCATTTTCAATCGAGAGTGTTTTCAGCCTGATACCGTTTAAAGCAAAGACAATACCGACGGATATTACTACACAACCCGTACCTCACATTGAAAGCGGCATAACCCATTTGAACAATGCCGTAAGCAGCCTCCTCCCTGCAGCAGCACCGGGATCAAGCACAAATCCTCTAAATATATGGATAACAATCGGAGCATATGTCTGGCTTATAGTCGCTGCCTTAATGGTTATATACGGAGTAGCATCATTTATTTTTCTTAAGCGGAAATTGAAAGATGCAACCCCGATTGAAGACAATATCTTTGAATCCCGGCACATAAAATCCCCCTTTGTGCTGGGAGTGATAAGGCCGTGTATATATCTTACCATCGGGCTTTCTGAAAAAGAAAAGGGCTATATTCTTCTGCATGAGAAGACTCATATCCGGCGTCGCGACCATCTGTTTAAAATCGTTGCCTACTTAATTCTATGCCTGCACTGGTATAACCCACTTGTCTGGGTGGCATTCCTATTGATGAATGCGGATATGGAAATGTCCTGTGATGAGTACGTATTGAAGGAAATGGGTGCTGAAATTAAACAGGACTATTCCATGACGCTTCTTTCTTTGGCTACAGAGAGCCGAATAATCGGCGGCAGCCCGCTAGCTTTTGGAGAGGGTGGGATAAAGTCGAGAATTAAAAACATTCTGCATTTCAAAAAGCACTCAAGAATTCTCATTATTACAGCAGCATCGCTTGCTACTGTCATATGCGCCGGCCTTGCTGTTAATAGGATTGTCAATCCTAAGCTTATTGAAATGAAAATAGTCTATGTTGAGAATCCGGCCTTTGCATTTAAGGATATGAAGCTGATTAGGGATGATACGGTTTATCATGTAATACCTGATGTTAAACTGATGATGGAAGCCAAAAAAGGAAGGGAAATCGGATATGCCAGGGATGAATACAGTACCTGGCGTATATATGAATTAAAAGGGTATAGCCGTGATTATCTGCTGGCGGTCGAGAGCGAGGATGTATGGCGTGTAATGTGCGCTAATCCGTACAAAAAGCCTGCGAAGCAATATATCCTTGAAAACGCAACCCGAAGAGACAAGTTTGAGCGTATGATGTCTGTGACCCTGTATGATGATGGCAGTGCACAATTGGCAATCCCGCCAATCAGCAGTAATATGTATCCGAGCTGTACGTATGCCTTCGAAAATGATGAATTAATAATATTTGCAAGTATAGATTCGCAAGAGGCAGAAGGTGCTTACGGTAAAAAAGACGGGGATGTTATCGCAAGATTTACAGTCGCCGATGAAAACACCCTGGTGTTTAAATCCGGTGCAATATTCGCTGATAAAGGAGCCCGGTATATTGCTGCGCCGACAGACGATGAAGCCATATCACCTGAGCTTAAGCTATATCCGGGTGTTCCGGCAGACACTGAAGAAGCAATGCCCCTTGATATTAATAAAGAAGGCTTTTATACCCTTGACTATGTTATTACCGCAACAGTTAATTATCCATGGGAAGCAGATGTTATGCTCTACTTTTCCAATATGAATCCGGAAGAGAATCCGATCCCCGTACCCTTCCCATATGAAGAAAATATTGATATGCATATGCTTCGCATTGATATCGGTGATCTTTTCCCCAAGGGCTATCTTGGCAGCGTCTGGGCTGTAGTTACTGATTCGAAAGGGGTAAAGCATTACAGCAGGACGCTGAATGTTGTATATTCGAAACCGGAGAACGGTACAAGCAGTGAGCCTGGCAAATGGCTTGATTATTACTTTGATAATAAAATGCCATGGGATGAAAAAAGTACGGTATTGGAGCTGCCGGAATACCCGGGTACAGCGTTCGAATGGACTCCATATGAAGTGAAGGCTATAGATTCAAAGGGTGAGAAAACACTTATAAACGGGATGCCTGTATGGAATGTTTATACTGCAGATCTGACCGGTGACGGACTTCCCGAATTCTGTGCCACAGTCAGTATTGGTTCCGGCATCATAGACGAGCGTATAATAGTTTATGATTACTCATCCGAAAAAACATATGAACTAAGCGATCGTATGAACTATGACTATGCGCTGTATCTTGATAACGGCCGTCTTATGGTAAAACAGACAAAGTACCCCGACCCTCACAGCGATCCCCTTGCAACAGGTGAACTGGCTATAATAGACGGCAAGCTGACCTTTATAAACATAGATTGAACCATTGCATTCTCCTGAATATGTATAGGTGGAATATTATATTAATGTGAACCTGCCATGGTTATAGTCACAAAATTATTAAACAATTACTTAAACTTAAAAAGCCGATATACCCTAAAGTATACCGACTCAATAATCATATTCGTTCTAGTTAAGGCTGCCGTCTCCACCCATAAGCCTTGTCATTTCCTCAATTCTTTCAATCGGGAACGGTGGCTGTGCCAGCGGCTTCATAGCTATGGACATAAGCTTCATAGGATTATCGTCTGCTGCGATACGGTTGGCGCTTAAGGCTCCGCATACTTTACAGCGATGGATGATTGCCCATTCACCATTCTTTTTAACCCATACCGCAATCGGCTCCATATGGCCGCCGCAATCTGACGCCCTGTCGCCCGGCTCGATATCTACATGTAAGCTATGCAGGCAGTTGGGGCAATGATTTCTATGGTCAGTGCCGGCACCTGCCGATACAACCAGCCTACCGCAGTTCTTACAGGTAAAGCTCTCCTCACTGGCATGGTTTTTATAATAACCCTTTTCAAATGTTTTTCTTTTATTTTCTCGATTCAATGTAATTACCTCCGTATGGTATAAATAGTAATCCTCTGAGAGATCTGCAGGGTTTTATACAACCTCTTACTATATTTCGTTTCTTTTATAATTGTTATTCTTTATGCAGATTGCTTTAATTCTTTATGCATCAAATAAATCCACAATATTAACTTCATCATATTAGCACATTTGGAAAGATAACTCAATATTAAAAGTGTACTGATTAATAAAGGAACTCAGTAAACTAAACTATACGAGAACGCTTAAAATGTCTGTAAAGCTATCGTTATCAATTATATGTCATCCGGTATTTTGACAATAAAAAAGGAATGTCGAAGAGGCTCAAAGCCTTGATTCTACGGCATTCCCAAATGAGTGGAGCTGAGGGGAATCGAACCCCTGTCCGAAAGCCCTTCCATTGCTGCTTCTCCCATTACAGTCTGTCGTTTCCAGCATTATAAGTTACACTTGTGTACCTTTAGGTACGCTTGTGAACCTTTATGCTATTTCCCTCCGCCGGCCGCCGACAGACAGGCTTCCGGTTTTGGTAGCTTCATGTTTCTTTTATCCTCTCAAAGCTTTGAGGATAAAGGTCCCCGCTAATTTGATGCCGGTATCTCAAGCCGCGGGATTCTTAAGACCGACAAGCGCTGCATTAAGCAGCTGCTAATTCGTAATTATCGTTTGCGTTTAATTTTAATTCTAAGTTGTTGACGCAGTCCTAGTCTGCGAATGGCTGCAACAATTTCAAAACCCCCGTCGAAACCAGTACAACCCCGTAAGGATAAATATTGTTCCGGTTTGCAAACGCATCTTATATACTAATATCATTATAAACTAAAGTCAAGTATTTAGCATTACTTTTCACAGATATTTCATACCATATTTTCCAGTAAAATATTTTTCTCGGTTAGTCAAATCCCTATTTGATAAATACGTAGTACACCATAATCCGGTATAATCCATACTAGTATAGATTCTTTACCTTGAATTCCTTCTCCGCTTCCCTGCGCTGAGCCTTCTTTGCAAGGTCCTCCCTCTTATCATAGAGCTTCTTGCCCCTTGCCAGGCCTATCTCCAGCTTGACCAGGCTTCCCCTAAAATATACCGAAAGGGGCACAAGGGTATACCCCTTTTGGGTCACCTGCCCCGCAAGCTTTCGTATCTGGAAGTTATGAAGCAGGAGCTTTCGCACCCTTAAGGGGTCCCTGTTGAATATATTACCCTTCTCATAGGGGCTTATGTGCATGCCGTAAACAAACACCTCACCATTTTCAATCTTTATAAAGGCTTCCTTGATGCTGCACTTACCCATACGCAGGGATTTAACCTCAGTACCTACAAGTACAATTCCTGTTTCAATTTTTTCTTCTATAAAATAATCATGGTATGCCTTTTTATTGTTGGCAACAAGCTTTATGCTTTCCCCCACTTAATCCTCATCCTCCACAAAGGCGAAGTCAATCGTCCGCTGAAGCTTATCTGCATTCACGACCAGGACCTTGACTGTCTGCCCTAATTTATATACCTTTTTGGTATGCTCACCAATCATCTGGTAATGCTCTTCATCAAAATTGTAATAATCATCCTCCATATTGCTGACCCGCACCATTCCCTCAATTGTATTGGGCAGCTCCACATACAGGCCCCAGGCTGTTACACCGGAGATAACGCCGGTAAAGGACTCTCCTATATGATCCATCATATACTCGACCTTCTTCATTTTGTTGACTTCGCGTTCAGCCTCATCCGCCCTGCGCTCCGTTCTTGATGAATGTACTGCCACTTCCTCCAGAATTGCCTCATAATGATTTATCCTGTCCTCATTTAACCTGCCGCGAAGATTCTCCTTTATTATCCGGTGTATCTGAAGATCCGGATAGCGCCTTATGGGCGAGGTGAAATGACAATAGTACCTGGTTGAAAGACCGAAATGTCCTGTATTTGCCATGGTGTAGCGTGCCTGCTTCATGGACCTTAAGGCAAGCCTGCTTATTAGCGCTTCCTCGGGAGTATCCTCAACCTTAATTAGCAGCTTCTGTATCTCCTTGGGATGGATATCCTCGTTGCCTAGCTTTATGCTGTATCCGAAATTATGAATGAATATTGCAAGCTTGCGTATCTTTTCTTCATCGGGGTTATCATGGGTACGGTATACGAAGGGTATCTCCTGCCAATAAAAATCCTCAGCCACCGTCTCATTGGCAATCAGCATGAATTCCTCAATAATCCTGGTTGCCTTATTCCTGTCATAAGGTTTAATCTCGATGGGCTTCCCTGACTTGTCAACAATGATTTTGCTTTCAGGAAAGTCGAAATTAATGGCTCCCCTCTTATGCCTTCTTTCCTTAAGGACCTCTGAAAGCTCAAGCATCAGGCGCAGCATTGGAACAATATCCTCATACTCCCTGCACAGCTCTTCATCATTATCCTCGATTATCCTGGCAACATTATCATATGTCATTCGCCTGTCGGAACGGATTATAGTTTCTGCTATTGTATGATTGATTACATTGCCCTTGCTGTCTATATCCATGAAGCAGCTTAAAGCCAGGCGGTCCACTCCCGGATTAAGGGAGCATATCCCGTTTGAAAGCTTATGCGGCAGCATCGGTATAACACGGTCCACCAGGTACACGCTTGTGCCCCGCTTCAGTGCTTCCTTGTCAAGGGCTTTCCCTTCTTTCACATAATGGGTTACGTCGGCTATATGAACACCAAGACGGTAGATATCCCCCTCCCTGGTAAGCGTGATTGCGTCATCCAGATCCTTGGCATCCTCACCGTCAATTGTAATGGTCTGAAGCCCTCTGATATCCATGCGGCTGCCGACAGCTCTTTCATCCACCTCATCAGGCACATAATCAAGCTCTCTTATAACATCCTCAGGAAATTCAACCGGAAGCTCATATGCCTTGATTATCGACATGATATCCACTCCCGGATCGTTGATATGGCCAAGTATCTCAATTATTTCACCCTCGGGATTATTCGTACCGTTGCCATAACTGGTAATTCTTGCAACCACCTTGTGGCCGTCCACGGCTCCCTTGGACATTCCGTTCGGAATAAATATATCCCTTCCGAATTTTTGATTGTCAGCTATCACAAAGCCAAAATTCCTGCTTTTCTCATAGGTTCCGACTATCTCGCTCTTTACTCTCTCCAGGATGTTGATTACCCGGCCTTCCTTCCTTTTGCCGTTTTGCCCGCTGCTAACCGATATCATAACCTTGTCGCCGTGCATTGCCGAACCGGTGGCATTTTCAGGTATGAAGATATCCTCCTCCTCACCCTCAAGCACGACAAATCCAAAACCCCTTTGAGTTCCTGAAAATGTACCTGTTCTTATATCATCCCCGGGCAGCTTATATCGGTTATGGGAATCTAAAACTATTTTTCCGTCGGCTATAAGCCGGTCAAGCATTTCCTTAAGGATTAGCCTTTCGTCCTTAGGGACTTGAAGCACCATAGCCAGATCCCTAAACTTCATTGGCTTATATTCCTTGCCGGATATAAACTCCTCAAGCATTTTTATTCTTTCGTCAAATCTTTCATTATCCTTCATGTATTGTCCTCATCCAAGCTTTTATTTATTAGTATACCATAGCTTGTAAAATTTATAAAAGGGAATGTGTTTTGCACATTCCCTTTCGTATTATCTCATTATTACTCTTACCATTTCAGGTTCAATACTACTGAAAGAATAATGAAGGATGCAGCAAGAATTCTGGTTGCCCTCTCCAGCCAGCCTTCCTTGGAACGGCCTCTAATCTTGCTCCAGTAAGAATCTGTAGCACCTGTCAAGGCTCCGGACAAGTCGTTACCCTTGCCTTCCTGCTTAAGTACGATAAATGCCAAAACTGCACATATCAAAATATATATTATTTGAATCAGTGTTTTTAAAAATCCCACGGTTGCACCTCCCTAAACTAACGCCTATTCTATCATACCATAAAGAATATTTCAACTTATTTTTGACTGACGGGGACAAGCAGTGATTTACCCGTCATTTCATCAGGCTTTATCATCCCCATCATATCAATTAATGTGGGCACGATATCTGCAAGACAGCCGCCCTCAGCCAGGGTATAACCCTTGTCATAATTAATCAGAATGAAGGGTACCGGGTTAGTGGTATGAGCAGTGAAAGGCTCATTTGTTTCATAATCTATGAGCTGCTCCGCATTGCCGTGGTCTGCGCACAGGAACATCTGCCCGTCAATCTCAAGCAGTGCATCCAAAGCCTTTCCTACACACTCGTCAACAGCTTCTATTGCCTTAATGGCAGCCTCAAGCACGCCGGTATGCCCTACCATATCAGGGTTGGCAAAGTTGATTATTATCACGTCATATTTTCCGGATTTTATTGCCTTTACAAGATTGTCAGCCACCTCATATGCGCTCATCTCAGGCTGTAAGTCATAGGTCGGTACCTTGGGGGAATTGACCAGTATCCTGTCCTCACCCTCATTTGGAACCTCAATGCCTGCGTTAAAGAAGAATGTTACATGGGCATACTTCTCGGTTTCGGCCAGACGCAGCTGAGTCATATTATTCTTTGCAAGGAATTGTCCGAAGGTGTTGTCGATATCAACCTTGTGGAATGCGACCATCTTGTTGGGTATTGTTATATCATATTCGGAGAAGCAGACATAGGTCAGCTTCATCTTCCTTACGCCTTCAAATTTATCGAAGTCTTCGATGCAGAAGGTCCTGGTTATCTCTCTTGCCCTGTCGGGCCTGAAGTTATAGAATATTATGGAGTCGTTCTCCTTAATTGTTGCAACTGGCTTGCCATCCTCAAGGACTACCGTCGGAATGACAAATTCATCGTAAACTTCCTTGTCATAGGAGTTTTGAACAGCCTCCACCGCGCTGTTTGCAGTCTCGCCTTCTCCGTATACCATGGCTCGATAAGCCTTCTCAACACGCTCCCACCTGTTGTCCCGGTCCATGGCATAATATCTGCCCATAACTGTCGCTATCCTGCCTACGCCTATGATCTTCGTCTGCTCCCATAGCTCTTCAACATAACCCTTGCCCGATGCAGGAGGTGTATCCCTTCCGTCAAGAAATGCATGCACATATACATTCTTAAGCCCATTCCTTTTTGCCAGCTCAAGCAGCGCATACAGGTGCGTATTATGGCTGTGTACTCCTCCGTCCGAAAGCAATCCGTATATATGCAGATCCGAGTTGTTTCGTTTGCAGTTGTCCACAGCGGCAAGAAGGGCGGCATTGGTGAAGAAGGTACCGTCCTGTATCTCCTTTGTAATCCTGGTAAGCTCCTGATATACAATCCTTCCGGCTCCCATATTGATATGTCCCACCTCGGAGTTGCCCATCTGACCCTCGGGAAGTCCTACGGCCATACCGCTTGCATTGCCTTTGACAAAAGGATATTCGGCCATCAGTCTGTCCATTACGGGGGTGCGGGCTAAAGCTATGGCATTGCCTTCCTTTTTATCGTTAAGCCCATATCCGTCCAATATCATTAAAACTGTAGGTTTTTTTCTCATAGTAGTCTCCTATTTATAATTGACGATTTTGCCGAAGTCCGCCTTCAGGCTTGCTCCTCCGACCAGTCCTCCGTCAATGTCCTTCTGGCTGAATAAATCCGCTGCGGATGCTGCGGTAACGCTTCCGCCATACTGTATCCTGATTGCGGCAGCCGTAGCCACGTCATATATTTCAGATATGCACATACGGATTGCGCTGCATACCTCCTCCGCCTGCTCGGTTGTTGCAACCTTTCCTGTTCCTATTGCCCATATCGGTTCATATGCAATAACAGCATTTTTTGCCTGATCCGCAGTAACATTAAGAAATGCAATTTTTACCTGCTGGCGCACAAAATCTATAGTGATGCCCTGCTCCCTCTGTGTTAAGGATTCTCCCACACAGATAATTGGAGTAAGCCCGTGTTCAAATGCCTTAATAACCTTCTTATTAACAGTTTCGTCCGTCTCGGCAAAATACTGTCTTCTCTCAGAATGTCCTATAATAACATATTTTACTCCGATATCAACAAGCATGCCCGGGGATACTTCTCCGGTGTATGCTCCGCTTTCTTCAAAATACATGTTCTGGGCGCCGATTGCAATATCCGTTCCCTTCACAGCTTCAACAGCCGGTATAAGTGAAACGAAGGGTACGCAAAATACCACATCCGCATCCTTTGTTGCAACCAGGGGTTTCAGTTCATTAATAAGGGCTATTGCCTCGGTGGGTGTCTTGTTCATCTTCCAGTTGCCTGCTATAATCTTCCTGCGCATTATAAATCCTCCTTAGATATATCATTCATAATTTATATTTCTGACAGCTTCCTGCCACGATTTCATTATAATCTATTATCCGGATTTTAGAACAATTTGTACATCTATAGATTGTAGCAAGCTTTTCCTAATAATACAATAGCAGGTTAAGAAAAGCTTGCTACCTAATGTAAATATCAATATTTTATGCTATATATTGAACATTGTCCTTTGGCAGAACTATTTGTCATTGGCTGCTGCTATTCCGGGAAGCTCTTTTCCTTCCAGGAATTCCAGTGATGCTCCGCCGCCGGTTGATATGTGGCTCATCTTGTCGCCATAGCCGAGCTGGTTGACGGCGGCAACTGAATCGCCGCCTCCGATTATTGTAGTTGCATCTATTTCGGCCAATGCCTTAGCAATTGCATTCGTACCTGCTGCAAAATTAGGGAACTCAAATACGCCCATAGGTCCGTTNNTCCGTTCCAGACAACAGTCTTGGCATCCTTCACAGCATCAGCATAAAGCTCTCTTGTCTTTTCACCTATATCAAGGCCCTGCCATCCTGCTTCAATTTCTCCTCTGCCAACAGTCTTGAATTCTGCATCGTTGGAGAATTCCTTAGCAACAACCGTATCTACAGGAATTAACAGCTTAACGTTGTTCTTATTAGCCTTCTCCATCATCTCGCGGGCATAATCCAGATAATCCACTTCAAGCAGAGAGTTTCCGACTTCCTCACCCTGTGCCTTCATGAAAGTATATGCCATACCGCCGCCGATAATC
>DCTS01000090.1:0-5063 GCA_002329645.1 Lachnoclostridium sp. UBA1434
GTCTTTCGATCCGCATGCCGTAAGCGTGAAAATAAGTGTCAAAGCAAGTAATAGGGTAATTAACTTCTTCATAAATACTCCTCCTATAATTATTACTCATAATATTGAGTCTGGTTACAGGTAGAAGTATAAATAATCCAATATGTGAATAATACGGAAAAGCTTCCTTATTTTGTATTATTTTTTATTATATTCCATTCAAATATTATATTTGGTTAAGATTCCTATAAAAAATGTTTGATTTTTTATGATTTATTCAATAGCTTCTTCCTATTCGGTCTTTCCCGGCATTTTCAGCTTCGAATACCTTCTCTTCCACGTATACTATCTTCTCAACCTTCTCACCTTTTTCAAGGCTTTCAATGATTTTTGCGACATCAGGTCCCTGCAGAGGATTACATTCAATGTCAACATTGATGTAGCCTGCCTCCATCATATCAAAGGCTTTATTTACCGCATCAAAGGAGATAACCGTAATCTCGCCATTGACTCCGCAGGTTAAGCCTGCTTCACGAATCGCCTCTATGGCGCCAAAGGTCATATCATCATTCTGCGAAACAAGTACATCGATATCATCGTACTCCTGAAGGTATTTTGTCATTATTTCCTTTCCCTTTGCCTTCGTAAAATCACCGTCTTCATGGGCAAGTATATGCCAGTTTGGATGCTTCATGGCTATTTCATTAAATCCATTCGTTCGTCCAAGCTGGGCGGTTGAATTTAAGGTTCCCTCAAGGACAACGATATTGACATCATCCGTCTCCTGTTCATCCTCTACCTCTGAAGCAGGTGCATCGGAAGATGCACTATCCTCTTTGGAGGCTATCTTTTCCTTTTCTTTCTTCTCCAGAAATTCCTCCAGCCACCTTCCGGCCTTCCGGCCTTCCTCGTATTTATCAGTGCCCACACTTGTAACATAGAGGTTGTCATCCTTCGTATCAATCATACGGTCCACAATGATCACCGGGATGCCCGCATCCCTTGCCTCCTCCAGTACCGTGTCCCATCCGGTTTCCGTTACCGGAGCTATTACAATATAGTCCACTTCCTGAAATATAAAGCTTCTGACATCCTTGATCTGATTCTCCTGCTTCTGCCTCCCGTTCATATAAATCAGTGAGAAGCCATTCTCCCGTGTCAGTGCATTCTGGATAGATTTCGTATTTGCCGTACGCCATTCTGATTCTGAACCCAGCTGGGAGAAGCCGACAACAATCAGGTCGGAATCAGTGTCCTGTGCCTGGTCAGATTCCTTAATCTGCAGACTTTTCATTGGCTTCAGGCTGCAGCTCGCCACGATAATCAGAAACAGAATAATCAATGATAATATTATTTTAGTGATGTTTTTCATAAAAACCTCCGGCTGACTATATGTCTATCCACAAAAGTAAGTTACAGACAGAATATGGCATTTCACATGAAATCACGTTCAGTCATTGTATATGAAATCACGTTCAGTCACTGTATATGAAATCACGTTCAGTCACCGTGCTTCGAAGCATAATCAGTACAGGTTCAGGAATCAGTCTCAGCAATCCTTGCAGGGATCTTAATCATAATCCGGGTACCGTCTCCCTTTTTACTTTGAATCTCCAATCCGTATTGACTGCCATAGTCCAGCTTTATTCGCTTATTGACATTTGCCAGTCCAAAACCGGCACTCTGCTCGCTGCCCGGCATATCTATCGTTTTTCGTAAAGCCTCCAGCTCTTCTTCGTCCATTCCGATTCCATTATCAGCCACATAAAAGCAGATGTCTTCGCCTGTTTTCTCACCGGTTACGGTAATCTTCCCCCTGGCTCTCAACATTTTTATGCCATGATAATGTCCCGTACATCATTGTAGGNNAATCCAGGATGTCCTTATATCTTGACTGCTGTATCTGAAGATAGCTTTTTATATGTATCTCTTCTTCCTTAATTGTAATGAAATCCTTTCCTTTGCTTACGACGATTCTGAAGAACTCGGAAAGGGACATTACTATGTCGATTGCTTCTTTATTCCTGTTTCCTTCGATCAGCCAGATTATGGTATCCAGTGTATTATATAAGAAATGGGGATTAATCTGCGCCTGCAGAAGCTTTGATTCCATATACCTGAGATTTTCCTGCTCCTGCTTTATTCTGTTCACCTGCTGCTCCAGTTTACTAGCCATGTCATTAAAGCTTTCGGACAGTACTGCCAGTTCATCATGATTATTACAGGAGGTTCTCGTAGTAAAATCGCCCTTTGCTACCATAGTCGTCTTATCACACAGCATCCTTATCGGCTTGGTGATACTGACCGTCAGGATGACATTGACCAGTACCGTAGCGATAATGATGGAGCCCAGCGCAATGAACATTGTCAGAATAACATTCGTAACCTGTTCATTCAGGTTCTGTCTGATTATTTCAAAATTCTGTGTTTCATAATAAATATAATATTTAATCTCATCCTGAAACAGGTCCGTCAGAATATATATGTCGGATTCCAGCATTTCGATATTCTCTTCATAATGACCCGGAGTCTTAAGATTACTGCGAATCTCATTGATCCTGTTCTCAAGGGTATTGAGATTATACAGAATACGCTTAATCCAGTCCTGGCTCTCTCTGCTTGCGGTAATATCCTTCAGTCTTGTAAATGTGCTTCTGGCCTCATGGATCAACTCATAGGGGTTCTTAAAATCGTCGTCATCTCCGATGGTTTCGAAGGTTTCTGCCTCTACAACGATCTTATACATGCTTTCATCCATTTCCGCCTTAAAATTCAGATTATAGTCATTCGCTACCGTAATGGTTCTGATGACTTCATCGTAGGCCGTACTGTAGCTATGCAGAGCCGCAATCTGATAGATTGAGAGGATGATCATCGGTATGATGATGACGGCTGCAACCAGGAAGAGCTTCAGCCGCAAGGGATATTTTATCGGTTTTCCATTGTTATAGTTAGTCATTCTTCCCCTTTCCCCAGGGTCCGGTATTCGGACGGCGTGCAATTCTGAGTCTTCTTAAAAATATAGCTGAAGTAATGAGAATCCAGATATCCTACCAGATATCCGATCTCTGTGATCTTCCTGGCTGAGCATCTTAAGTACTCCTTTGCTTTTTCCATACGGATATCGGTCAGATATTCGATAAATGTCGTACCTGTTTCCTGATTGAACAGAGAGCTGAAATAATTCGGGCTGATATTCACCCTTGAGGCAACCTTATCAAGAGAGAGATCGCTCATGGCATAGTTCAGATTAATATATTCCTTTGCCTTCTCAATCAGTCTCGCATATCTTTTCTGACTGCTTTTATTCCTGAGCTCAATGGCTTCCTTCAGGATGAATTTATAAAATCTGCAGCAATCGTCCAGGCTGGAAAGATCCTTGATGATATCGTTCGTAAGCTTTAAGCTGTCTATCATTTCCTTTGAATACTTTAGTTCTTTTAAAAATTTAACAATCACAGAGTATCCATCCATCACTATGTACTGTCTGAATAGGTTTGAACTGATAGCACCGGAGCCTAATCCGTCAAAATAGCTGTTTACGAATTCATCTACATCCTGTAAAGTGCCTCTCTTCAAAAATTCCTCCAGAAGAGTCCGGTCAAGCTTCTCCAGATTTAGATCACTGACTGTAATACGGTTGCTTATCTGCTCCTTAATGTCCCGTACATCATTGTAGGACAGGAACTGATCCACATTCTTAAAATAACGCAGGGAGAACGCCTTTTTTGCTCCAAGATAAGACTGCTGCAGATCACGAACCCGGTATATGATTTGTCCGATTCCACCGAAGTAATGTACCTTGCTGCCGCTAATCTGTATTAATAAATCGCAAAGCTTATGGATTAATGCATTGATCTGTTCTTCATTATCCCCCAGAAGGATGAAGGCCCAGCCGTCCATACCGCGATCAAAAACTCTGATATTGGGATAATTCTTTAATTCCTGCGTCATCCTTGCTTCGCACTGTACGATTTCATTTGAATATACATGCATATCCTCCTGAGCTCTGAATTCGAAAAGCATGACGCAGAAAGCGCTTGCCACCATATTGATTCCGAGATCCTCTCCCTGCTCAAGGATCTGGGAAAGTGACAATTTCCCGCTTACTAAAGCCTCGAAGAAATCTTTTCTCTTTTCACCCTGTTTTTGATATATCAGGCTATGGTAGTGTTCTAAAAGCTGTCTTTCCTTCCGCTCTTTTTCTATGGCGCTGGCAGCATTCTTAACGGAAGTAAGGAGCTTTTCGGAAGTGATTGGTTTTAACAGATACTCGTTGATTCCGATATCAATTGCCTTCTGGGCATAAGCAAAATCACTATAGCCGCTGATAATGATGATTTTCAACTGGGGCATTTCCTTTTTCACCAGTTTGCTTAACTCAAGACCATCCATAAAAGGCATCCGAATATCCGTAATCAGAATATCCGGCTGTTCCCTGATAATCATAGGAAATGCAAGCTCTCCGTCGCTTTCATCACCGACGATTGTAAAGCCCTCTTCTTCCCAGTGGATATTGTTCTTGATACCTTCACGCAATACAATTTCATCTTCAACCAAGAAAACCTTGTACATATTATCCCCCATGCAGCCGATAACCTGCAATTAACACGTAAGCACAATATTGCCGCCTTAATTGTCAAAGACAATTCTGCAGCCGGAGCTTCCCCTACTAAATATTAATATGCATTTTATGAAAATGAGTCGTGAAATATCCCAGATGTTATTTTTTGCTTAATCATACCACCATATTATATTATTTTTTATTTTTTTACAACCATATTATGGTATGAAAAAACCGGCCAGTATACTGCCGGCCGGTGATTTTGTTCTAATACATTATTCTATGAGGTTTATTGATTATATTTATTGCTGTTCACTCTTATGCTTACTTTAAAATAGAGTTTAACCCAATCTCTTACACTTAGCCTGTCTTCAATTACTTCAATTACTTCAAGCATAGTTTTCCTCCTTACTTCACAACCAACTTAATTTTTCAGTGTAATTTATTCAAAATCCTTCTCATGACTCTTAAAGAAATCATAATAAGTACGTACATTCTCCAACTCTGTCCAATGCTCAAT
>DCTS01000090.1:5069-41152 GCA_002329645.1 Lachnoclostridium sp. UBA1434
TCAACCGGATTCCTGTCCAGATTATAGATTTTGGCGCCTCCCATGGCAAGCAGGAATGGTGAATGGGTTGATATAATAAACTGGCATCCGAAAAATCGTGCCGAGTCCTCGATAAACTTACATAACTCAATTTGCAGCTTCGGAGAAAGGCTGTTCTCCGGCTCGTCCAATAAATAAAGCCCATTTTCTCCGATTTTTTCGGTAAAATAGTTAAATGCGCTTTCCCCGTTGGAATATTCACGGACATTATCAATCAATTCGCTTCTTACATAGCGTGACTGGGTTTTGCTTCTGGCTTTATTTACTTTTTTAAGCTGTTCATAATCAGCAATGGACTTCAACTGAAACTGAGAATACTTTACATCCAGGTACTCATCGAACAGCTCTTCACGCTTTATATCAATACCCTCATTCAGGTTACGTATATTCAGCATATAGTCGAACACGTCATCACTTGTGATAATTCTGCTGTTTGAGGGTATTTCCTCGTCATCAGTATTCATGCAGCACATATTAACATAATCGGGGAAGAAATTAGTTTTATTATAAATAGAATCCCTGGATATGCCCGTCTTTTCTGCAATAACATTCAGTGCAGTCGATTTTCCCGAGCCATTGCCGCCATATAATATGGTTACCGTATCAAAATCAAGCCTGTCAAGCTCATGTCTGGACAATATCTTAAACGGATAATACGAGTCATAACAGGTTCTTAAAATGCCTAGTATAAAATCATATTCCGTATCAGCATTCGGGAAGGTGAAGGATCTTAAATAAACCATATTACTCTCCTTTACTCCTTTATCTCATGTGTTACTTATAATATACCATCATAAATATTATATATCATATATTCTGTTATGCTTTAATATTGGCTGCCTTAACAGCACCCGGCAAGTATAGATCTAAGGTTTGACTAAAAATCCATAATTCTATAAAAGGCTTCCTTGGGTTTATGATCCATATCAAAAAGCATAGGCCAATCCTTTCTGCCTTTTACCGGATAATTGTCAAGCCATGTAGCGTCATCAGCAACAGCCCATAATGTTACGGCTTCAATTATGTCCCTGTAATCCCTGAACATTTTAAAATAATCTGCATATACCTGTGCCTGTCTTTCTATCAGGGCTGCCGGCGGATTCTGATATCTGCCGACATCATAATCATATATCGAAACATCCATTTCTGTAATTTGTATTTTAATGCCGAGCTTTGAATATTGCTCAAGGGCTCTTTTGTAGTCATCAATATTTGGTCCGTAAATATCAATATGGCATTGCAGACCTAAACCGCCAGATAATATATCTCAGTGAAAAATCTTCTGTTATATGCCGCTTCATAATATTCTAAGGCTCCGGCTTGTGTCCATAATAACGGCTTTCCGCCCTGCATAATATTCTTTGACAAGGACAATATCTGCTCCACCCAATTTCTGTAGTCTTCATTTGTATCATGAGGCATGATATTGAACAGGAAATCCGCATCCATAACGAGGAACCTCGTATCCCGCTGAAGCAGTTCCTGAGCTGTTGTGGTCTTTCCTACACCGCTGCACCCGGTCAGGATAAACAGCGGCATTGATTTGAATTTCCACCTATGCCCGCATTGCTGACATATAATATATTGCTTGTCCTCCGATACGTTCTTATCCCACTTATAATCGCCACATTTGGGACATATTCCAAGCATGTGTTACCTCCATTTTGAATGTATATACAGAGCTTAGTCATTAACGATAAATCCGGCCTGTCCGCGAAATGTCTATTCAACTCGATTGAAATTCCTCAAAAACATCATCTTTTCAATTGCCTTGTTTGCCTTCCACCAGTTCTCACTGATGGTAAATTCCTTAGCATACTTCTCATTATTATCAAACCAGGTCCAGGTAATGCCCCAGACACCGTTTTTTGGCCTTGTTTTAACCAGATAGTCCAGTTCTGCTTGAACTATATCCTCATTGTCCTTGTAAAATACACCGGAAGGACTCTGTATATAATTCGAAGGCCTTACCCCGTAATAGACCCATTTGGAGGTATCTCTTTCTATGGAATTATAAACAAGCTCTCTCAGGATCCTTAATACATTATCACAGTCATATTGATTAGCCAAACCGGCCTGCTTGACAGTATCCAGAAGAACGCAGCAGCCCTCTATACCCATATCGCCGAAATTATCCTGCTTTTCTAACTTCTCAAATAAGCCTGCAGCAAGATCCAATGCCTTTTTATATATTCCGGAATTGCTGTCGGCATACCTGATAATAAAGCTGACTATCCCCGCTGTTACCCCGATACTTTCTACTTCATTTGCTTTGGTATCATATGTCCACCATGGAGCATGGGCATAATCATTATTAGAAGGCGTGCTGAATAACCAGCCGTTATCATTGCAATAAGCTCCGCTCTCCAGAAACCTTAATATACCCTGCATTATCGGATGGCTGATATCATTAAAGCCAATATTATCTAAAATATTGATTGCACATAGGGTCGAGTACGGCGACGAATTCGGATTCCAGTTATCAGCTTCAAGCGCATTTCCAAAACCGCCATCGGAATTCTGATAAAATGCCAAAGCGGATATAACTGCCTCTTTACTTCCATTTTCAAATAGATTCTGCCAAATGGTCAAATCCAGATGCCTGGCGTTTCGATACATCCAGAGTCTTATCTCCTGAAAATCCTCTTTAGTTATTTTATTCATGTTATCCCATCCTTTTGTATCACTTTCATATTTTTCTATTGTGTTACTTTTATATTTTTCTATTGTGCTAATTAATCAATAACGACAGGCTCTACAGGAATAATCATTTTGGGGTTAAAATTTATCTCGTACCTATATTTATTGACCTTCGTAACGCCTAAATCCTCTACAATATAGGTTATTTCATCTGCCAGGCATACGAAATGCTTATAATATGTTCCGTCGTCGTTTTCACCGATAACAGCCAGGTCACCGTCGTCTTCCTTCTCAACTGAGAAATTGCCTGTGATCTGGAATAAGATCGTATCCGTTCTTACATTAATAACGGTAAGCTTTCTTGCTACATTAAATGAATCCGCCTGCTTGGACAAGTTCTTGCTAACCCTGTCCGCCTGAGTACATCCTGCCAGTGTCATCATAATAATTACTACTGTGAAAATAATTGCCAATGCCTTTTTCATACACATGTCTCCTCTTTATATTTTTTAGATATATTATTTAGTTGGATTATTTAGTTACATATTAATTATTGTATACAATGAGATATCATAAGACATTAGATAGTTATAAAATTCATATTAATAATTACTTAATGCGAATACGGGAAATATTTTTCAATATTTCATTATAGCGCTTTGTTGCTAACTCGCTTTTCTCACCTTTCCTACAGAATGAAAGACCCGCCAGCTTCGGAACAACGCGTTCAACCACTATCTGCCCATCCGCTAATTTAGATTCCAGCGCCTTCAATGCTTCATGGAACCGCTTATCCTCTTTTGCCCGGTTATAAAATGACAACACATAGACATAAATAAAAAGATTGTAGGTACGGAAAGGATATTCGACCTGCATAAATAATGTGCCAATTCCATAATGGCACGGGCCAATGGGTTTCTTGATTGTCCAATGCTCCAGCAAGAATTCCACCGCCTTGTCAAGTGCCGGATTATTATTCAGATAATCACTAAACCGGAACGCATTTAAAGCGGTTAGCGTTGGATAGGGATTCGAATACTCTGTCTCCGGTCCATGTCCATAGCTGAATTTCTTGCAGCGCCAGCCTCCGTCTGTATACTGTGTATCTAATAGATGTTGAAAGGTTCTTTGTATCCCGGCATCGGACGCATACCCCATATGGCAAAGTGTATTAAGAACATGTATCGTTTGGCATGGGTAAATAGAACCTGTCGGATACATTCTGAAACGCCCGTCTGCCTGCCATGTACTGAAGATCAATTCGGCAGCTTCCTTCATCAAAGGATCTGTTGGCTCCATACCCAATTCCAACAGATACAATACACTTTCAAGAGTTGAGAAGGGCGCTCCCTTCAACAGGCGCTTATCAGGAGTAACCCACAAGTCTCCTCCATTGTCATATCTATGTGATAATATAGCTTCCACATCTGATTCGTATTGCTTTATAATGGCCATTGCTATTAGCTCCCGATTTTTTTTGTGGATGTAACTATGAATTGAAGCAACTTTTATACATTGTACTATAAAACAATCAGCAATTCCATACTTTAACATAACATTTTCTGCCACAATGGATTTAATAAAAAAGACTTATGTTACATAGCCATGCCGGCGGTAACATAAGTCCTGAAAGTAAAACATCGGTGTATGATTACTATTTACTGCTCCTCCAGGTGTATCATTATCGATTGTTGTTTCTTTAGGTTTATCATTATTAATTGCCGCTTCTTCAGGTTTATCATTATCAATTGCTGCTTCAGGTGTATTATTATCAATTGCTGTTTCATCAAGTGCTTTACTATCTTCTATTGTTTCTTCAGATGTGATGCTATCTTCTATAGATTCAGGATTAAGAGTAACATTTGCCATGTTTTTTGAACTATCCTCTTCAGAAACAGTTTCTGAAACAGAATCTTTATCCTCATTAGTTTTATCCGCTGCAGTTTTATTTTTACAAGATATAAATACTATGCTTATTACCAATACCAAGAATATGGCAGCCATTCTATGTTTCAAATATATTTCCCTCCGACTTTTAATTAATTCGATTATCACTTTGAAGCGGATAAAAGCAAGAATTCTCCTAATTCTACAGCAGTCTCCTTTTTATAAACCTTAAGTTCAAGATCAATTATTGTCTGCCATGCTTTTTCATTACTGGAAATGACATCTGCTTTATCATATAAACCGCTAGTCAGGCATGGACTGCTTGCCATACATATATCAGTAAAGCCAGCCTCTTCAAATAAATTTCTTAATTCCTGAGAATCAAATAAATGCCTTGGCGGATGTTTAACGTCAGCATGAGTACTTAAATTCCCTGTGTTAACAACCTGATCTATCATCCAGTAGTCAGGCCTGCCAAGAAAATCTGTAATATCAAAATTCGATCTGCCAATTAAGGAATGTATAACGCCAAATCGGGTATTCACACTTACATATACCTTTCCGCCAGGCTTTGTTACCCTATGCAGTTCCTTTATACCCTCTCTGTAATTGCTGTACATATAATTAAGCGGGCTTCCATAACACACAGTAACATCATATGTATTATCCTCCATGGTATCCATTTGTGAAATGTCGCCAACTTGTATCATCTCAATTTGATCTGTCAGACCGGCTTCACTAATTTTATCCCGAGCAATCTGTAATTGAGTCTCTGATATATCATATAGTGATACCTTGCACTTTCTCCGTGCAAACTCAATACTAAACCTCCCTGCCCCGCAGCCTGCATCCAGCACTTTGGCGTTTTCTTTTAGTGAATCACTAATGAAATCCATATGTAGATGGAAGTTTATTCTGTCGTACGGGGAACGGTCCAGTCTTATCCACTCTTTTTCGGCGTATTGGTTGTAGAAGTCCTTTACATTATTTATATCTTTCATATATTTATATGCTCCTAATACTTATTATTTTTAGTTTATCCTTATTACTTTTTTATTAAAACTAAATTATTACTTCCTTGCTAGATAAGCAGTTGTTGCTGCATTTATTTTTTTATCAAAATACGAGCAATATTCTAAGGGATTATCTCTTCCATTTGTACATATTATTTTAGCTTCAGGTGCAGTTTCAAAAGCATATTTTCCAATTTTTCTTCTTATCATACCACCGTTAGAAATTATATAAAATGAAACTTCTGGAAGGTTTTCCGTTTCATACGATGAAGTGGCATGATGCTGTAGTTTACTTCTTCTTATAACTAAGTTCATTTAGCATATCATTCAGTTTATCATATCGTTTAGCTGAGGCCATATAGTCTCGAAATTTTTTGGGGTGAAGAGCGCCTCTCCAGTCGGTAAATTTTACTTCCGTTTGCTTTATAAAAAAGTATTCAGAAAGAAATTCTAAAATTAAAAAGAACCCGGTAATAACTAAATTATAAATATTACCATATTCAATACCTAAACCAATTGAGATAATATATAAAACTGTAAAAAAGGTAATCGCGTTTACTAATGGACCGGCTAAAAATGTAATTACTATACCCATATTGGACATATTTTGAAAATTATCTTCAATTTCTACACAAGCCGCAGACCCAACTATTTTTTTTCCTTCAACTACTATAACATCTAGCTTCTCACCTTGTCTTATGATATGTGGTTTATTAAAAAACCAAAGTATATTCATTATTGCAATGATAGCATGACTTTTTTTATCAAATATTCTTAAACATGCATAATGAGCGAACTCGTGAACAATAGTAAATCCAAGTATAAAAATAATTGCTCCGATAAAAAAAGTAAATATAGATATTAATACACTCATAATTATAACTTCCTTTTGTAAATATAGAATGCAAGCATAACTTCAAATCATATATTATTTTACATTTATATTATTTTATTATTTTTATTTTACTATTTAATACATTATTATTCAACAAGCAACTATTATTTCTATGACTTAATTCCTCTATTTATCTATTAAATATCACTAAAAGCTTATGCCCCGCAACCTAACGGCTGCATAGCATAAGCCTCATTTAAGCATACTCACCAATATACATATTACATATTACATATCAACTATATCTAAATCCTTAAACCCCTATACCCCTCTCGACTCAATATACCTCTCCACCGATTCACTGCACTGCTTTAAGAATGTTCCTTCTCCGATAGTATTTATCTTAAAGAGCACTGCCTGGCTGCCGCCGGAGGTAATCGCTATGATATGCAGATCCTCGCCCTTTCCTACAAGGGTTATATTCATGCTTACGCGATTTTGTCCAATCATACTGTATCGTTCATATACCCTGACTGCAACACAGGTATCCTCTATGTAAATGTCGCTGCCATCCTCATAGCTTGCTGAAGAACTGCCATTGATTATGTCATTGTGTACCCAATTCAATAATTCATTAAAGTTTCCACGTAGTCTGCGTTCATATTTAGCCATAATATCATAACCTCCATAATATACTTTTGACATAATAATTCTCTCAGATATGCTTGTTTGCATCCTTATTAAAGCCATATAATCAAAATAACCATAGTATTAAATAGTTATAATATCTATAATATCTATAATATCAATAATAAAAATCAATCGGCATCCACCCCATCAGTCTTGAATTATTTAATAAATATAATTCATATCCCACTATAATCTACTTAACCTCTCTTTTATCTCCACTACAATTTTGCTCTTTTCCTCTACAGTTCGGTTGCTCCGCAGCTTCTTTACTAACAGCGGAATTATATATGGTTCGCAAGAAGGAATATCCTTACCCGATAACCTCTTGTATTCATTAAGAAATACCGGGTTTACCGCGTCAATATTCTGCAGGTAGAAATCTATCAGTACCTGAGGCACTCCCTCAAAATCAACTTCCTTAATATCCTTCTTCGGAGTATTCATCCAAACATAATCCGCAATATCATACATTGGATTTCCTATACCGGCGTTCACCCAATCAATAAGCTTGTATTCACCGTCGCATATCATTATGTTGTTTGGGTTTGGATCTCCATGGCATACTGATGTGTCCTCAGGCAGGCTTTCAATCAGGTCAATAATACGCATTTTCATTTCCTGATCCAAAAGATCAGTTTCATTAATATCCCATAATAGTTGGTCATTTATTTTATGCCATTCCGGAATTTTAACCTTATGCACTTCGTAAAGTACTCGTGCAGTGCCTTTAACACTATTGAAATAATTCGTACTAAAGGTCTCAATTGACATCTCTCCGGAAGCAATCCTTTTAACATCATTCATTATTTTTTCATTAAGATTAATTCCATTATATTTTTCCATTATGTAACCATGCCGCCCGTCTATCTCAACCAGCTCATAAACCTTCGGGCATGACAGATTATATTGGTTTGCATATTTCATCTTGTTATATTCCCACTGCAGTGAACTTTCAGGCTGGTCAGCATTATACAGTTTAATTATCTTGTTATCTTCATAGTCGTATACTTCAGCTGTTGCGCCTATACCTATAAGCTTTCCAATCTTCATATGTATTTACCTCGTTTCTTATATAGTCTCTTGCCTGGCAATATTATCTAATGTAAAATAATAAACATATATTTCAGTATTACATAAAGGCGGCCTATCAAATGAGCAATTATATAACCCTCAGAAAAGCAAGCTGCAGTGATCCGGATGCTGTTGCCAACGTGTACGTCAAAGCCATACATGTCATGAATGACTATTCACCAATCCCGCTGTACAGGTATTTAAAGCCTTCATTAATGATATAATCCAGGGATTCGCCTCCGGGCATATGGCCGCTGTTATGTATTACCTTCAGTTTCAGATTATCATTATCGCAGGTTTTAATAAAATCAGCGATTACTCTGGTAGGGGTCACTATATCTGTATCTCCCTGTACAATAAAATAAGGAACCCGAATATTATTAAGAATATCGGATAAATCAATGTTCATAATCTCAGTAAGGAGCGACTCATTCTTCAAATAGCTGTTTACAAATACTGCCCTGAAGTCCTTCAGCGAATAATCCGGGCTGGTCAGCATTCCTCTCATAATTTTACCTACCGGCATCTTACCTCCGGTTTTTGTCTGATAGCCTTCAGTATATTTTTGCAGCCATTTGGTCATAGTCTTCAATTCCAGCACTGTGTGCTTATCCGTTTTCTTCAGTATCTCCAGCCGATGCAATAGCTTCGCGGGCATGTATGAATTCTCAAGTGCATTAAATGCATCCTCATTAAAAGGAAGATGCTTCAGGACCTGACCGTATACCATGACTCTATAAAGCAGTTCAGGTACCTGATATGCTGCCCTGGCCGTAAGAATTGAACCCCAGGAGCAGCCTAACAGGCTGACCGTATTGTCCGGGAAATCCTTCATAATCTCCCTGATTAAATCAACCGTCATAGCCACGAAAGAGTCTATGGTAAATGAATTATCTATCTCATATTTATTGATGCCGCAGCCAAGCTGATCCCAGTAGACCATAATACAGCGTTCTGTTATCTCCGGGAACATCCCCCTGCAGCCTGCGTTGAAAGGGATTGGAGAACCCGGTCCTCCATGCAGAAAAATTACAATTGGATTTGTCCTGTATCTTCCTTCAATCAGGACCTTTTGATTATAACCGCCCAAAGTATAGGTCTTCATCTCAGATACTTCATTTGCGGCAATAATCATTTTTCTTTTTCTGTTCATAAGCCCGCTCCAATCACTAATCAGTAGTACCTGTCTTTACTTTGTCCGGTTATTCTCACTTTTCTTCCGGTATACAGGCCTGCTTTCCGGCTTTAGCTGTATGCCACATTATTAATTCTATCATAGCCGGACCTATTTATCATTAGAAATATATTAGAGTATATTAAGAAAGCCCATGCAACAGCTTTTAACAATATCACACAGGCCTATATATATAAAAAATGTTTACAACTCCTTGCCATATCACACAGGCTTTTATAAATCATGACTAATTCATCTGATATATGAATTCCTCGGTGATGGTATTGCCGTGTATATCCTTCAGCACTACCTTTCCCTCCACATAAGCACAGTTACTGTCATAATGCAGGGGGCAGGGCCTCATTGTAAATATGCAGTTATTAGGATGCATATTACCCAGCATTCCCTCGTCATAATCCTCGGTGTACAGTAATCTGCCGTTTTTAGCATAATATTTTGCGGTATATTGCTGTATCTCCACAGTAATATCGTTTATCGGATATATGCGTACCTCTATACCTATATTTGAGCCATGATATTCCTTATACGAATATGGTACGACAGCCACTTCCGCCTTTATGCTGCGGTCAATAAAGCCCTCTTCATTCCAGCTTGGTATGACGACAGGCCTTTTTGTCAGCACAAACTTAATCCTATCTGTGTCGCCGTAGAATTTTAAGTCCTCAATATCATCCGGCAAATAGTATTTGCCGTTTTTATAACCGACCGGCGCTACCCTGTCTGCAGTGTAGGTGCTGAATACGGCTTTAGCGCCATTAAGAAAGTTGGTTTTATAGTAAGAAACGAACTTTTCAACAGAATCGGCCATAACCAGATTTGCAGGATAATATGCACCCTGCCATGTCCTTTTCGTATCTTCCCTGATGGCATCCCGATTTGATGAAAAGTCGGTAAAATAGTACTTGCCATCCTGCTTGATATAGTTGAAGACATGACCGGATCCATTTTCAATATTATATGTTATATAGCCAACCTCATCGTAATCACCGGCCAAAAGATAAGCTGCCAATACGGCATTCCCCGAGCAATCCCCGCAGTTTGTTATAAGGGCTTCCGGACCGGTCTTGTGGTGCTGCCAATAAACGCCGTTAAAAGGTATATCCTTATGGTCGCTGCTCAATGTCTTGAAGCCTGCAAGATAATAATACCTAACGACATCATATAAGGTATCAATGCTTTTACTCATGCTTTTTGGGTCCTGTTTGTTAATTAAGTCTATAATTTTTTTATCGGTAAGCTGAGGGCCTCCCAATGTGTTGACCGATACCCAGTATACCCCGTTCGCAAGGTATTTTTTAATCTTAGCGTCTTTATCAAGGAAAAAGATATTATAATCATTGGTATCTTTTGTTTTTGAAGACTCTTTGGCCGCTGCTTCGGCAACCGCTCCGCCGGTCAGTTTAATGCCAGCCGGAATAATGCCGGTTGGCATAATATATTGAACATGTTTATTGCCGGCTAAATGCAGGGTACAGATAATGACAATAATTACAACAGAAATTTTCTTAAAAAGCCTCATATTAAACTCCCTTATACTCTTAATATATTGTGCTAATATTACCATGTATTACTTAATATTGTCAATTACCATATTTATACGGTAAACCCTTCCGGCTTAGGGCTATGTTACTGTTTGGCTGCATTTTTCATTATGAATAATATTGTGCCTGTGCACTCCAGAGCTTATGATAGAGATTGTCCGTATCCTTCAACAGCTCCTCATGGCTTCCGGTTTGTATCATTCTACCATTGTCGAATACTACGATATTATCGCAGAAGCGGCAGCTTGACATTCTATGGGATATGTAAATTGCAGTCTTACCCCTTACCAGATCGTCAAAGCGCCTGTATATATCGTATTCGGATACCGGGTCCAGTGCGGAGGTGGGTTCATCAAGCACTACAATGGCAGAATCCTTATACAGCGCACGGGCAATCGCCAGCTTCTGGGCTTCACCGCCTGATATTTCGATACCCTCCTCCTGAAGCTGGTAAATATTTGTCCTTATACCATCGGGCATTTTCCCAAGCCATTCACTGAAGCCTGCCTTTTCAAGGCATTCATGCACCCTGTCTTCATCATAATCAAGGGATGCCGCAACATTCTCCGCAATTGAGAAGGACAGCAGCTGAAAATCCTGGAACACGATTGAGAACAGCTTCATATATTCCTTATAATCATACTCCTTAATATTGATGCCGTTAAGCAGTATCTCACCCTCGGTGGGATCATATAGCCTGCAAAGCAGCTTAATTAAGGTGGTCTTGCCTGCTCCGTTCATTCCCACCAGGGCCAGCTTACATCCTGATGTGATTGTCATATTCACATGGGAAAGCACCATTTTCTCATCGTTCGGATAATGAAATGATACATCCTTAAATTCTATCACATAATCATTATCCTCCTTAAGCTCTACCGGCAAAACTCCCTCATGCTTCTTGTTCTTAATATTAAGGAAATCGCTGAAATAAGCCAGATAACGACTTTGAATTTCTATGGCAACATAAACCTCCAGTATGCCAGTTAATCCGTTTCTTAATTCCCGCAGGGCACTGACATACTTTAAGACGCTTCCTATACTTATCAGCTTATAAATTGCCTTCAGTCCGACATAGAGGTAGCAGGCTCCTTCAAAAAATATGCCTATAACATTGCCTGCGACGGCTGCCTTATGATAATGCCTCAGCATTCCCCTTGAAATCCTCTCAGAACGGATTGTATCCTTATCGATTTCTTTAATTATCATATCCTTCATCCGGTAGAGCCGTATATCCTTGCCGAGCTCATAACGGTAAATGAAATCGAAGAAATACGAGAATCTTCTGTTCCCTTCAACATTTGCTTCAAAGAAGCTCTGCTCCTGCTTGCCTATCCGGCGCTTCATAAAATAAGAAGCCGCAAGCGTCAATGCCATTATTATTATCAGGAACAGACCGCTGTACCAGGAATTAAGTACCTTAGTGAACCCCTTCAGCATGGTATGTTCGGCAGGGACAAATAACCCGGCAAGCAGGCATGCTGAATATATTATTCTGCATATTTTCTCAAACAGGCTGCCAAGCTTTGCGCAGAATTCACCGAGGTCTCCGTAGCTTCTTATCCCCTCTTCTGCTTTATGTATCTTCTCAAGAGTATCCTTCTTCTCCAGGATTTCATAATCCAGCTCCAGAGATTTATCACATATGACCTGGCTATGCGAATTACCTTTGCAACGGTTTTTCTTCTATTCTCCAACTGCCTCTCCCACCTTTTCCTGATAATAATGACTCTGTATATCAAAAATCTCCTTATATTTTCCGTTCTTTTCGATTAGTTGCCCATGTGTCCCTTCTTCAATAATCGAGCCGTCCTCAATGAAAAGGATGCGGTCGCAGAACTTAGTGCTTGCCAGACGGTGGGATATAAAGACGGATGTTTTTTCCCTGGTCATGCTGTTATATTCCTCGTACATCCTGCTTTCCGCAATCGGGTCCAGCGCTGATGTGGGTTCATCAAGTATCAGGAAGTTGCCGTCCTTATATATTGCTCTTGCAAGCAGCAGCTTCTGGGCTTCACCGCCTGACAGCTGAATTCCGCCGTCATCCAGCGTCTGGGATAAATAAGTTTTCTCTCTCTTCGGAAGTGTCGTCACCTTTTCCCATAATCCGGCGCCCTTTAAGCTTTCCTTAACCTTTTTGTGGTCTGTTTCATCCTCCCCGCGTCCCGAGACATTCATTTCAATATTAAAGGCCAGAGGTTGTATATCCTGGAACAACACACTGATAAGCTTTTGATACTCATCTATATTTACCTTTGAAAGCTCGAAGCCGTTCACAAGAATTCTGCCGCCGGTGGGCTGATACAGTCCGCATAGGAGCTTTACTATTGTTGTTTTGCCTGCTCCGTTATTACCCACAAGCGCAATCTTCTCACCCGGATTTATTACAAAGCTTAAGCTCTTAATTGTATCCTTATCCGCTCCCGGATAGCGGAATGACACATTTTCAAATTCTATCTTAAGAGGCTTTTGCGAATCAGGTATCTGCATGCCCCCTTCATGAAGGAATTCATCCTTTGCATTCATTACTGCAAGATAATGATTGAATTCATGGCTGGATCTGCGTATTACATTTAATGCGTGGGCAATACTGTTCATCCATTCGGAAAACCCTGCGATAATTCCCAGATACATGGTGAATACTGCAGGTGATATCTCCCCTGATACGGCCATTCTGATCAGAATATAATATGCAAGCAGGTCTCTTGCGGATATGCATATATGGTCAAAAAATGACGGCAGGTACCATCTTAGCTCGGTCCTGACGGCATAACTTCTGGCTGCCTTTACCACACTTTCATAAACCCTGTGGAACCATCCCTCCATCTCGTAAACACGTACATCCTTGCCTGCCCGTATATCCAGTCCGCTTCTGTTAAGATAATTCTTAGTGCGATAAATCCTGGTATTCTCTTCAATCAGGCTGTCCTGAAATCTTATTGCATGTGCACGAAAATAATAGTCTAGCATAAACATAATCAGCATTATCAGCAGGATGCGCAGGTCAAGGAACACCACAGATGCCCCGTAAACCGCAAGTCCCAGAATGCATACCGCTATTTCAATGGACTGCTTCATTAACTGTTCCGTCCCGATCCAGCCGCTGTTAATGGCGTATGCTCCCTTTTGTATCTGTCTCTGGCTCTCCTGCGGCTCCACATTCACATAATCTGTGGATAATACCTTATCAACAAATTGCCTGCAAAAATATCCCCTTCTGGTATAATTGCATTTGAACGAAATCCTCGAATTCAATATGCTGACACAGGACTTTACTCCGGCATTTAACAGTAATACTCCTGCCATAGCAAGGATAAAGTATAACATCCTGCCCTTTGATATGTATGCAAAGCGACCGTTGGTATCAGTGTGGATAGAAACGGTCCGCTAAGCTTTAAGACTATATATGCAGGTACCTGCCATACCGCCGAGCGATATCTCATAAATAAAGCTCTCAGCACAGTTATTACATTCTTTGCAGCGATTGTCCTGACCGGCTCATTTAACCTGCTGCTCATGATATACTCCCCCCGTATACTTGTTGTTTACTTGTTATTCATTTGTTTAGTAATGTAATAAATATTAACATAATTTCATTAATATGTCACGCTTTTACATTTTAACATAATAAAAGACCTGTGCTCAATAGCTTATTGCCATTTTACACAGGTCTTAAGTAAAATTGTAGAAATCCTTCTTTTAATAGTTTTAATACATATTAATCACAATTTCATCTTCACCTTAAATGATAATCTTCACCTAAAATTATAATCTTTACCTGAAATTATAATCCGTTACGATTTTATCCCTGCCCGTCGTCACATCGTTGAAGTATTCATAGTATGACAGGTCAAGAAAGCTGCCGGCTATATTGATTACATTGTCATACCCCATGTTCACTAAGGCCTTCACAGCATTATAGCTTCTTTGCCCGGACCTGCAGTACAGATATACGGGCTTGTCCTTTGGGATAAGGGAGGCGTTCTGTCTAAGCTCGCTAAGGGGTATGTTGACCGCCCCTTTAACATGCCCTCTTACATATTCCCGGCGTTCTCTTATATCAATGATATGGCTGCCCTCTTCCACCAGCCTGCGCACCTTATCCACACCAACCTGCCTGAAATCACTGTTAAGAAGGTTCGAGCCAATATATCCTGCATAATTAACTATATCCTTGGCAGTTGAGAAAGGCGGTGCATAGCAAAGCTCAAGATCCTTTAGGTCTGCCACCGTGCCGTTAAGCTTAATAACTGTTGCAATAACATCAACTCTTTTTGTTACGTCTCCCCTGCCTATTGCCTGAGCTCCCAGTATTCTGCCTGAGGGCACCTCAAACAGCAGCTTGAAATGCATCGGATGTGCATCCGGCATAAGGGACACCTTGTCATTTTGTATCAGGCAAACCGTCTCATAATCAATCTTTAGATCCAAAGCCTTAATCATAGCTTCATTTAGGCCGGTAGCAGCTCCGTTATGGTCAAATACCTTAATTGCGGATGAGCCGATAAAGCCCCTGTTGTCAACATCTCTGCCGTTGATATGGTCCGCAGCCGCTCTGGCCTGCTTTAGCGCAGGTCCTGCCAGAGGCAGCTTCATCTTTAACCCGGTAAGACTATTATATACCTCTATGGCATCTCCTATTGCATATATATCCGGGTTGCTGGTCTGGTAGAATTCATTTACTCTTATGGCGCCGGTTTCTCCGATATCAAGCCCTGCTTCCCTGGCAAGTCCTGTCTCCGGTGCAACACCGATAGCCATAACTACCACATCGGCTTTTATCTCCCTGCCGGATGATAATATAACCTTGTCTGTATCGAAGCTTTCTACCCTGTCCTTAACAATCAGGTTAACCCTGTTATCGTATAATACCTTATGGAAAATCTGAACCATATCATAGTCAAACGGGCGAAGGATCTGCTCAGTTGCCTCTATTATTGTTACATTACCGCCTGCCAGACTTAAGTTTTCGGCTGCTTCCACACCGACATATCCGCCGCCGATTACAGCAATATCCTTATATCCGTACAGCTCTATGAACCTCTTCAATTTGTCGATGTCAACAACATTCCTGATTGTGAATATATTTGCCTTCTCAATTCCGGGAAGCCTGGGCACTATGGGAGATGCCCCCGGCGAAAGGATCAGCTTATCGTAGCCTTCCGTATAAATATCGCCGCTTATCAGATCCTTGACCCTTATTGTCTTATTTGCAGCATCTATTGATATAACCTCGTTGTTTATCCTTGCCTCAATATTATATTGTCTGCGGAACCGGTCCGGACTCATAAGCACCAGATCCTCCGCTTCCGGTACTATGCCGCTCAGATGATAAGGAAGCGAGCAGTTTGAATATGATACATGGGGGCCCCTCTCAAAGATTATTATTGTATCCTCTTCGCTCAGCCTGCGAAGCCGTGCCGCAGCAGAAGCGCCTCCTGCAACTCCTCCTACTATCAGTATTCTGCGTCCCATAACATTTCCTCCGTTCTTCAGGTGTTTTATCAGTATGTTCCATTGCTCCGGTATTTATCATTATACTTCATTAATCCGGTGTTTTATCATGATGTTCGATTATTACTGATGAGCAGAATGCCAGGATTGCTCCTCCATAATTCCGGTGCTTTGTCATAATATTCGATTATTCCGGTAAAGGATCTGTTGTTATGTATTACTCATTCTGCCATTTATATGTGCCTTCTCTTCTTTAATTATACCGATATAAGCTTCCCTTGTCAGCATTAAAAATATATATATTACATTTATGCCAATATTTTTGCAATGAAACCTGTCGTAATCTATCTTATAATGGATTAGGAAATTCAGTAATATGGAGTAATTGTTTCCCTGTTATAATGTCTTTCTGCTCTAATCGTAACTCGTAAATATTAACATAATTTTTAAAGGAGGAAGCAAAGTATGAGGAAAAAGAATTTCATTCCGAGGAATAAGAAAATAATTCCTTACATATTTGTATTTTGCATGGCAATACTGTCTGCTGTAGTATTCACAAAGGACATTGATAGTGCGAAGGCTGCAGGTTCAATCTATCTTAATAATTCGTCTCTTACGCTTGAGGTTGGCCATTACAGCACCCTTAAGGTAAAAGGCACATCACAGAAGGTCACCTGGAAATCTGCCAATGAAAAATGCGCAACCGTATCAAGCGGCGGACGTGTTACCGCCATGGGCTGGGGAACCACCACTGTTTATGCAACTGTTGGCGGAAAGAAGCTTTCATGCAAGGTTACCGTTGTGCAGATGAGCAGCAGGGACTTTACACTGGCTCCCGGAGCAAGCAAAACACTTTCCTTATGGGGCGCCAACAATACGGTAACATGGTCAAGCTCAAACAAATCTGTCGCAACTGTATCAAGTGACGGCAAGGTAACCGGCAAGGCTGCAGGCACTGCTAATATCACGGCTGTTTTAAACGGCAAGAGCTTTACACGCAAGGTTACTGTAATTGATATGGATATTAATGAAAAAAGCATTGTTTTGGAATATGACGGCAAATTCAGCTTAACCCAGCTTGGATATGGCAGATCCAAAAAGCTTAAGGTAGCCGGTACGAATATGAAGGCAACCTGGAAATCCAGCAATGAAGCAGTTGCCGCAGTTGATTCATCAGGAAAGGTAGTTGCCAAGGGTGCAGGTACGGCAACAATAACTGCTTCCGTTGACGGCGCTTCCGTTAGCTGCAAGGTTACTGTACTTAAGATAAGCAATAATGAATTAACGCTTAAGAAGGGCCAGACAGCTAAGCTGTCGGTTTATGGAGCTTCAGGTGAAATAACCTGGGATTCCTATAAGAAATCCGTTGCTACTGTAGCTGCCGACGGTACGGTCACAGCTAAATCGGCAGGTACAGCCAAGATTGTGGCAAATGTAAACGGCAGACTTGTCAGATGTATTGTAACTGTAAAATAGGTTAAAGATGTTGTATAAAAGGCTGCAGTAAAACGTATAACAGGCAATCTCCAATAAACCTGCTTTTAATGATGATAAAAATAACAGTATCATAGCTTAATAAGAATTTCCTTTAAAAATACAGGCGGGAATGCCGATGTGTGGCATAATCCGCCTGTATTATATTAAGGTTGCATCTACTCAGTTATACTGCGAAAACCTGTTAAACACAGATATGCCGGTATTAATAAAATCCGGACCTGTATCCAGACCTCTTATAGCCGCTACGGCTTCAGCCATACCAAGGTATCCCATGGTATATGGGTTTTGCACCATTACAGCATTCAGTGCTCCATTCTGTATCAGTTCCCGTATAGTATCATTAATATCAAAGCCAATACCGATAATATTATCCTTTGAGGCTGCCAGGGCTCTTCCTGTGCCCACGGTGGTTCCTTCATTCACCGCAAACAGCCCGACGAGTTTACCATTATCTGCAATAAACTCTTTAGCTGCTTCCTGGGCATCTTCAGGTGTTCCGTCGGTATATTTGGTTTCCAGTAAAATAAATCTCCCATCCTCTTCCATTACATCCCTGAAGCCTCTTTCACGGTTTTCTACTGTAAAACTTATAGGGATATGGCTGATTATTCCTATTGAACCGCCGGAGATTCCAATCTCACTGAACTCCGAGAGCATTGTTTCGGCTGCAAGCCTGCCTGCCTGATAGTTGTCTGTTGCAAGGATTATGTCACCTTCCTCAACAGCAGGTGCATCTACATATATGATATGCACTCCTGCAGCCTTGGCATCCTCTACGGCAGTGGATACGCCCACCGGCTCTAATGCGGCAAGCATTATTGCATTAGCTCCTGCCTCCACAGCTCTGTTGATCAATTCAACCTGCTCCTGTACGCTCTCATTTTCCGGAGCAACCCAGTTATATGTAATATTAAGCATCCTTGCCATATCGGATGCTCCCCTGTCCATAATATGCCAGAATACATCCTTTTTATCCATCGTAATCAGATATACTACAGGCCTCCTCGGCAATGTTGCAGGGNNCCGCCTCAAATTTGCGCTCGTACCATATTATGAATATAATTAAAGCCAACAGGATTATAATGGCGTCTAATATTATTTTTTTCTTATCCATACGGGAGGCCTCATGATATATATCCTTATATGCTATATATATACAATATATCCGGGCTTATACATCATAAAGCGCATAAACTTAATAAATATGAACTCCTTCTGCCTGAAACAGCTGGAATGNNGTAAACTTTTCATTTAAAAAGCCATGGATTAAGGCAATGATATATGATTGGAATGTCTAATAATAATTGAAATGTCTAATAATGGTCGGAATGTCTAATAATGGTCGGAATGCCTAATAATGTTTGGAATGCCTAATAATGGTTGGAATGTCTAATAAGCAGGGATTAACTCATGCTCGTCACTTATAATAAATTGATTGGTATAATCTCTGTTGTCATATTTTTGAATTACGCTTACAGTGGTTTCTCCCCTGAAAATACCCGTTATATTATCGCCATCCTTAACCTCAGTGCATTTTCCTCCATTCTCACAATAATACAGGGTTCCTGCACCCTTCCTGTAATCGGTCAGGTAATACAGGGTTTTTTTGTCGGAAGAAATAGCTATATCCACAACATTTCTGTCCAGAAGCTCCTCTTTGCCGCTTTTCTTCTTATAATACAGCTTCTCATCCTCAGTCAGTATATATAGCTCTGTCAGGTCCGGATTGACCTCAACCGTATATACATCCAAATCCTTCAGGATTCTATCGGAATCAGTGTCCTTCCTCAAATCCTTTACATAATATACCTCCTGATTAAAGTCCATATATAGCAGGCTGTTGCCATCCCTTGATACAACAGCAAAATCAATATCGGAGTCTAACTTTTCATAGTCATATTTCCCATTAATAAAGAACAGATTATCTTCAAATGTAAGTATAACCTTATTTTTAAACGAATCTATGCCCAATGTATTCTCATTGGCATAGCCGGAATACAACGGCCTGCATACTTCTATAAAATAATCATCGAATAATTTATGTACATCACCGTCTGCGTATAAGTACGTTCTGTCATTATAAAACAGGCATTCGGAGTAATCAGCGTTAAAACGTGTTACTATGCTATACTCCAATCCATTACACAGCATAAATTCATCATTGCCTTTAGCCACATAATATTCATATAAATCGTAACTTTCTTTTGAGTAATAATACAAATATTCCCCATTGTTTGATACAGCATGCGGGAATATATCATCTCCCATATATTTGACTTTCCCGTTTTGATACAGGTACGTAGAGCCGCCGTTGCTTCTAAGTTTTCGGTAAAATATCGTATCACCATTAGGAGAAACCCTATAACTGAAGCCGCCTATATAACCATCAAATGCATCAGCCTGATCAATTTCTCTGGGCTTATCAGCTCCGATTTCATAATATTTTAAAACCCATGTATCGTCTTTAACGGCTTGATATACTATGCCGTTGCCATTGTCGGTCAGCTTAAAATCTATCACATTACCCTCTACTGTTTTAATTCCCTGCGCGTTTACATAACATAATACTTCGAAACTGTTTATAAAAGCTGCCGTGGAATGGTCAAGGCTCATTGCATATTCTTCGAAAGAATCGTTAGATGTGTCCCGAATACGACCATTCTTATAATAGATTTTATTATTAATCACTTCGACCGGGTTTTCGGAATTCGGATGAAAATACCAGTTTTGAGATTTTAAACTTCCGGATATGAAAATAAATAATACAAAGCCCAGAATAATAACTGCCAATATTCCAATAATTATAATTGGTTTTATTTTTCCGGACCTTGTTTTTACGGTAACATAATCGTCACCTGAAGCCTCAATGGGTTGCTGATAATTATCCTTTTCCACCGGTTGTTCCTTAATCGGTGTTCCGGAATTATCATACGGTTGCTCCTGGATCTGTGACCCGTAGTTATCTGTCGGTTGCTCCTGCATCTGTGACCCGTAGTTATCTGCCGGTTGCTCCTGCATCTGTGACCCGTAGTTATCTGCCGGTTGCTCCTGAGTCTGTGCTCCGCCGTTATTTACCGGAAGCTTTTGGTTCTGTGACTCATAGTTATCCGCCGATTGCTCCTGAGTCTGTGCTCCGCCGCTATCTGCCTGAGGCTCCTGGATCTTTGCTCCGCAGTTATAGCAGAATTTACCTCCTTCTCGTACCTCATAACCGCAATTTGTACAATACATTTTTTATCCCCCATCGCACATGTGTATTAATATCCTTATAGTAACTGTGTGCCCTGCTCAAGTTAAGCTTTCTTGTACGGCATATTCCATTGTACAATTCAATATGGCATATTTTGAGTACATATAAAGATATTTATTAATATAAGTATGCATAATAAATGTATAATTAACAAGTGACATTTGTCAGATTATATGCAATCTTGTCGTATACGATACTGTTATATGACTTACTATCGTGTGCTTCATTATATAATATTGTTGCATGACTTAATGCCGTACTCTTATCATCGTATACCTTACTATTATGTGTCTTGTTGTCATAATCCTTATTTTTCCGGCCATGACCTACTGCCGTATGCCTCTATACAACACATAATCCTGCATCTCCTTAACAAAGCCTGCGGCTTTCAGTGCTTCTGCAGCTTTCGGCGGATATTCCTTCACAATAAGCCTGTTGAGTGACGGATACAACCTCCTTGCATTGAAATCACCGACAAAAGTCCTAAGCGCATCCGGCAAAGCCGCATGGTCAAAAACCAGCAGCTCCCTGCCCTGCCTTTCGAATACTGCAGCAGGTTCTCCCCCATACAGTGCAGCAACCGTACCTGCCGCATTGGTGAATGCCCTGTCAGGCATATGCGGAAGGCTCTTACCCCATTGCTGGGCGGGATCAACTGCCGGAAGCCATATGATATCCCTGACAGGCTCCTCCAGGGCAGCGATTACTCCGGCAAAGTCCTTATCCCTTACAAACTGTATGCCGGAAAGTCCTTCGATGAAGTATCCTCTTCTTACCTGTCCTGTGTATTCCATGACTCTCAGCTTCTCAAGGGCAGCAGCCCAGGATATGCCCTGTATTGTCTCCCTGCTGAGTATTATTGCCTTGTCAAATGCCCTCTCTATCAGCATTTCTGCAGTAAGCTGCTTCAATGGCCTTGTCAGCTCCCAGCGTCCCGTTGTCATAGCCTTTGACCTTGCAAATGCCCTCTGCTTTGGAGTACCCCTATCCAGTCTGTCCTTATCCAGCCACTGTCTCACCGGCATAAAGCTGTCCGCATGTACAAGGCTCTTTTCCGCAAGGCTGAACAGGATATCATAAGGCGAGCCATCTATAAGGCCGGACAGCCTCTGCATAAAGCACGCGCCCCTCTTATAAAGCCCATCATATATGATCCTTTCATCCTCATTCAGATCCCTGGAATAATCCGATATGTCCGCATCCCAGTCTATGTCGTCGGACATATGAAAGCTTAAGCCCTCATTAGCCGTAAAGCTCCAGTATATATTACCCTGGGACAACAGGGTATCAAGAAGCTCCGGCCGGTAGCCCTTTACCCTTCCCGGAAGGAGGATACTTTCCCATAGCGCCGGAGAATATGTCTGGCCGGCTAACTGTTTTAAGGCTCTTTCAAGCTGCTCAGCAGGCGGAGCAGTTATATATGCCCGATTTGCAAGAATTGCCGCATACCGCCGGGACGGTACGGTCATAATCTGTCTTCTCAGGCTTTTAATTGTTTCACGCCTTGCCCTGTCATACAAATCCCCATGATAATACATCCCGCCGCTTTCAACGACCTCTTCCTTTTTGCATAGCTCCGATAAGATATCAAGCGTTTCCTCATCTCTTAACAGATATCTGTCGGCAACCTGTTCCGCCATCATTGCTCCCCTGTAGCGCAGCAGCCTTCTTACTATATGCTGTCTTGCCGACATATCGCCTTCCGATAATGCAGCCTCATATTCCTCCTTATGCTCTGCAGCTATCCAAAGTCCCGGCTCAATATAATATACCTGTTCTCTTTCAGCCAGGCTTTCAAGCCAGTCTACGGGTATATTAAGCTCCCCGGCAATCAGGTCCCCTTCTATCATAAGCAGGGTATGAAGCTGGACTTTATCCTCGGGCAGTCGTTTTCTTTCCGATACAATATCAAGCTGCTCCTTTGAGGGTTCAATCATCCGGGCTTTATTAAGCGCCTCACCAACTGCCTGATGAACTCCGAGCGGTGTCGGAGAATAATCATACATCATAGTCGCCTCTGTCTGGAAACGCAGCGGCAGTGACATGGGCGACGGGTTCTCAAGGTACATTTCATGTATCCTTATGGCTCCTGTTAGTATCTTTTTCAGGATGTCCTCAAGCCCCTTAAGATCCCAGTAATCCTCAAGGCATTCCCTCTTCGTCTCACGAATCAGAGGATGATCTGAATGACGCATTAATGAATCAAGCAGCTGTGCGCTGCGTATACGCTGTACCCACAAGGGCTGCCGGCCTGCCTTTTTAACCCCCATCATAAGAGCCCGCGCCGCATTATACCTGAAGGTCATGTTAAACAGCGCGGTTGACGGAAGCACTGCTTCAAGAAGCCTGCGTGCATCCTCCGGCTTAATTGAATACAGAAGGCCTTCCGGCAGCTCGCAATCTCCGTAAGGGAACAGCAGGAAGCCGTCATCATTATTAAAATAGCTTACATTGGTTTTGGTCCTGTTCTTAGCCTCCAAATGGGCAAGAATCGCCAGAGGCTCATTGATCTGCCTTCCAAATATCGAATGAACCATGATTTGATGGCTTCCGGTATGATCCCGGAAATGCTCAACTATAATATTGCGGTCATCCGGAAGTATACCAGTGGCTTCTATCTGACGCTCCAGAAAGTCTCTTGTAACAAAAGCCGAGGTTTCGTCCATTCCAAAGCTCATCAGTTCCTCTTGCAGCCTTTCTGTTTCATATGCTTGCATCAGAGAGGTAAAAAGCTTACCGAAAGCCAAGCCGGTCTGGAGCCTGCGCCCCTTGATTTCACCCTTATAGAAGGGAGGCTGTGCACCAAATGCGTTGGATTGGCTGACAACAACCGAATCCTTTTGAATGCTGTCTATCTGCCATGCAAAGCTTCCAAGCAGGAATTTATCTCCCACCTTAGCCTCGAATACGAATTCCTCATCCACCTCGCCAAGCTTTACTCCATTTTCCGTTTTAACCGTGAACAGGCCTTTATCGGGAATAGTGCCTCCGGCCGATACTGCCAGCATGCGGCTGTAGGTATCTCCTTCCACATGATCCTTGAGCCTGTCATATATAATCCTGGGACGTACCGGTATTTCCCTCTCATGNNATGCTGAGCCAGTACATCCAGACACAGCCTGGGTGGATTAAGGAGCTCCACGCTCTTGTCGGCAGCCACCTTGGCAGTAAGCCCGCAGTATAATGCCTCCGAAGCGACACGGGGAAATATATGCATTACGCTGGTGCGCCCCGGATTGTGGCCTGCCCTTCCAAGCCTCTGCAGAGTGCTTGATATTGACCTGGGGCATCCAATCTGCAGGACCAGATCAATCTCACCCACATCTATTCCAAGCTCCATGCTTGAGGTGGCACAAAGCAGCCTTAAATTGCCGTCCCTTAAATCCGCCTCAACCTGAAGCCTGCGTTCCTTGGAGAGACTCCCGTGATGGGTACGGGCAAAGCCCTCCCCTCCCAGTTGATTTACGTAAAATGCAAGCCTTTCCGCATAAGCCCTGCCTTCAACAAATGCAATAACACTGCGCATTCCGGTGCATTGCTGGTATACAGCAAAGGCAATTTCCTGCCATACGCCCTCCTTATGCATGCCCTGGGTTGAATAGCTCGGGCTGGTAACTAACAGCTCTATGTCCTTGTTCATTCCTGGCGCCACTATCTTTACGGGCTCCGGCGACAGATACTCTGCTGCGACATCAAGCGGCTCAATGGTTGCCGACAGCCCGATGCGCTGCAAGGGTCTTTTGCACAGCCTGTCCAACCTGGCAATTGAAAGCATAAGATGTGCGCCTCTCTTGGAATCAATAAGGGCATGCAGCTCATCTATTATAACGGTGCGTGCGGTAGACAGAAGCTTTTGTCCGGAAACGGAGGTAAGCAATAGAAACAGCGATTCCGGTGTTGTAATAAGAATATGGGGCGGATGCTTGATCATGCGCTGCCTGTCCTTTTGAGGAGTATCACCCGTACGGATGTCAATATTCAAGCCGTATGCTTTTCGTGTACCTATACGGCTCTTACCTTTCACATCTGTAATTCCGGCTGCAAGACTACTACTTTCTCCCGTGTTATATGCTGCAAGACTGCTTCTTTCTTCCTCCGTAATATCGGCCGAAAGACTCCTTCTTTCCTCCTCCATAATACCGATTAAAGGACGGCGCAGGTTCTCACGTATATCGCCGGCCAGGGATTTCAGGGGTGAAATATATATAAGATAAAGCTCATCCTTTAGCGTACCTGCTCTTGACATGGCCAGCAGCCTGTCTATAAACACTAAAAATGCCGACAGCGTCTTGCCTGTGCCGGTAGGTGCAGACACAAGGGTATTGGCGCCTGATGCGATAGCAGGCCATGCTTCCTCCTGAACAGGTGTAGGACTGCCAAGCGCATTGCTAAACCAGTCTGCCGTCCGCTTGTCGAATATTTCAAGAGCATTGTTATTCATAATATTCCCCCTTATCCCAACGCATCCTTATTTATAAATCCCCGTATATATGTCCAATATAGAGTGCTGAAAACATATTCATTACATAATGTTTAAGTATCACGTCAAAAACTCCGTAAGCGCGACTATCAACGGAAGCGTTGCTGCGCACAAAAGGGTTGTAACTGTGAATATCTCAGCCGCATATACGGAATTCTTATTATATTTTATTGAAAATAATATGTTGGAGGTTGCAGATGGAGATGCAGCCATTATTGCCGCAGTAATCAACACCTTATCGTAGATCCTGAACCTGCTGTATAATAACAGGCATATGATTGGTATAAATAAAAGCTTAAGAAAGGCTATCATATATATCCTGTATTTTACAAGAAGCTTGAATATATTAGCCCTGGCTATCGTAACGCCGGCAATCAGCATGGCAAATGGCGTGTTAAGGCCGGCTATATGGTTCAATGCGCTATTTACTACATCGGGCATTCTTATCTGCAAAACAAAGCATATAAATCCCAGTGTAATTGCTATAATTGACGGGGATAAAAGTCTCTTCAAGATTCCCTTTATGTTCAAGTCCTTGCTACCGGACATGACAATAACGCCATGAGTCCAGAGAAACATATGGTATATTGTAATGGCGGCCGTCACATAAAATACTCCTTCGCTCCCTAATATGCCGTTGACCAGAGGAATTCCCATAAATCCTACATTTGAGTATATGCAGGATAAGCGTTCAACCTCGACGTCATTATTTGACACATATTCAACATTCGTTTTCCCGTCAACCTTAAGCTTCCTTCTCCTCTTTTTTCTGATTATTATGTAGGATATCAGAATACTTATTATATGGGTAATTACAGAAAGCAGCAGGGATATAAGCAAACCCTGCAGCAAATTCTTGCTGAAATCCCTCTGATAGGAAGTAAATATTACAATCGGATTTACCAGCATAAGCAGTATATTGGACAGCTTGCTGTTAGTTGCATCGTCAATAAGCCCAACCTTATAACAGATTATGCCTGCAACAATAATGATGAAAATAATAAGAATTTGGTTAAAGGTTATTAAAGGTAATGTCATTATGCTCTCCTGTCTTTCTATGATGATGTGATACATTATACCTTAATTTATATTATTTTTAAAGCACATATCAAAAAGTGCAGACAAAGGAATTAATGTTATTCCAAGGATTTAATATTCTGCACAATAAGAGCGCTATCCTGCCCCCAGGGGTATGAATAGCGCTCATAATTAAGAATTGATCTTTTATATACTTTCCTGCTTAGTTATGCTTAAAACCTTAAGAGCTTATCATTTCCAGCATATTGCAATGGCATATCTTTTCAATCTCCTCCACATCAGCCGGCTTACTGAAAAGATATCCCTGTATGTAATCGCAGCCCACTTCCCTTAGCCTGTGGTATTGCTCTATCCGTTCAATTCCTTCGGCGGTTATTTCAAGGCCAAGGTTATGCACCAGCGATATCAAATCATTTATTACATTATTAGATTCAGGCTCAAGGAACCTGTCGCACATGGTTTTATCTATCTTAATTTTGTATACCGGAATAAAGGTAAGGTAATTGATTGAGGAAAATCCCGAACCAAAATCGTCCAGTGCAAAATTAATACCCAGATCCGCGGCATCATTAAGGAACTGGAAGGTTTTATCCGTCTTTTCTAGCAGGATGCTTTCCGTAATCTCAATTTCAAGATATTTTGGATCAATATCATATTCTTTGAGAGTATCCAGCAGGAAACGGCTGTAGCCTGTATCCTGAAGCTGCTTGTTGGAATAATTGACTGCAATCGGCTTTAAAGGCAGATTCTTATCCCGCCACCTTGCAAGCTGCCTGATGGCCTCCTTTGCCACCCATCTTCCTATTTCTATGATAAGTCCGGACTCTTCGGCAACCGGAATAAACACATTGGGAGGTATGCTGTAATCCTTAAGTCTTAATAAACCTTCAAATGCAATAATATCTCCCGTAGCCGTATTTACCTGGGGCTGATATACAAGATAGAAGCCGTTATCCTTTAACGCAGTCCTGAGTATTGCTTCAACCTCAATCTTTCTCTTGATTTCCTCCAGCATTCTGTTCTCATAGAACATAAAGTTATTCTTGCCGGAATGCTTTACCCTGTACATTGCCGTATCGGCATTAACCAGGAGCTGCTCGGCCTTGATGCCGTCATAAGGAAACCTGGTTATTCCTATGCTGAAGTTGATGAAGTTCTCTCTTCCCTTTATAATCAACGCATTACGCAGAACATTATTTATTCTTCTGATATAATCCTCAACAATAATCCTGTCTTCCTCTTCCATTAGAAGAATAGCAAATTCATCCCCGCCGAACCTTGAAATAAACAGCTTTTCCTTGTCAATTCCGCAGAGCCTTACCGCTATTTCTCTTATCAGATCGTCGCCGTATGCATGCCCGAGGGTATCGTTGATGCCGTTAAAATTGTCTATATCAAGCATCATGATTGTACCGCAATGGCCTTTCTTAATTTCATCACACAGCCTTCTGTAAAAAAACGTTTTATTCGGAAGGTCCGTAAGGTCATCATAATTAGCTATGTGCTCTATGAATTCATCCTGATCCCTTAGCCTCCTGATAATAATCCGCTTTTTCCGGTTGTCTATAATCACTATAAACAACAGCACTGACATAACGCCTGATATGGCTGCGATACTCCAGAAATATATCTTATACTGACTATTATCCGCATTCTCCTCACTGATAAGAACCGTATTCTCAGGAGGCTGACTGTCAGTTGTACCTGTATCCATCCCAAGCGCATTCTGAGATACAAAAAGGTTTACTATAAATATTACAATAAATATAATGCCTTTCAAAATTCTTTTCAGTCTTGTCATCTTTTGTCTCCTTAAAGTATTTACAGTATTATAACATCAATTTTTCAGGTTGTCGCTACTAAAGTTAAAAAAAACATCAATTTTTTGATTATTTTGTAGAAAATAGAGTTACTTAGTGCTATATTTAAGCAACATTATAGTAAAATCCAATATTTAATATTTTTGCTTCTATATATAAAACTTGTAAGTTAAGAAAATATTGCATCAAATCTATATTTTTTTCTTAATAAAATAAATTTTTCAATATTTATCACTACTTCTATCTATTTTTAACTCAATTTCATATAATTTATTTTTAAAGTGTACAGAATTAATACAAATGAAGTGCGTGTTGTTTTAGCAAAAGGCCGGCTTAACAACACGCACTTTATAAGAAAGAAAAAGTAAGAAATTGGCTTTTGCCAAGGCTATTATAATACCTTCAGCAAATTTTTTACTCCTGTCTGAGTTGCTTTGTTATAAAAGNNGTACCTGAAATGCATGAATCCGTCCACCTTGCCGGTGTCCCTGGCATATTCAATCATTTTCTTAAGGATTTCGGGATCCTTCTTCCATTCGGCCTCCAGATCCGAGCCAGCCTTATATACGGCGATTCCAACATATACCTTGACGCTTTTCTCCTTCCTGAGCTTTAACCATTGATCGAGGGTTGCGGCGTAAGGGTATTTTGAATGGGAAAAGGACCAGTAAAGCTGCGGGCATATATAGTCAACATATCCCGGCTTGGAAAGCCATGTTTTAATATCACAGTAATACCGGTCATCCATTGTGAGGACATCCAGAAAGCCGCCTGGACTTATTCCGAATACAATTGATTCGTCATGCTCTTTTATGAGCTTATAAACCTTCTTAACAAGCTTGTTGACATTGTCCCTGCGCCAGTTTTCTATTGTCTTAATCTTAACGTCATTTTCCCTGCACCACTTGACATACTTTTGGTATTCGGTACTGTCAAAATTATTCTTATAATTAGTACCCAGTACCGGGTAAAAATAATCATCAAAATGTATTCCGTCTACGTCATAATTTGTTATTATCTCTTCTATCCCATCCCTTATAAGCTGCTGAACCCAGTTGTCGCCGGGATTGTAATAGAGGGAGCCACCAAAGGAAAGCACTCTCCTGTCATTGGACTTACCTTTGTCGGTTAGCCATTTCCTTGCCATATTAGTCTTTGCCAGACTATTAATATCGGTACTTCCGCTGGTAATCCTGTAGGGGTTTATCCATGCATGAAACTCCAGGCCCCTTTCATGTGCTGCATTTATCATAATTTCAAGGGGGTCAAAGCCCGGATTCACCCCTTGAGTGCCTGAAATGAATTTTGACCAGGGAAAATTTTTGGAAGGATAAAAGGCATCTCCAAAGGGCCTTACATGAACCACTACTGCATTCATACCAAGTCCGGCCGCATTATCAAACATCTCGTTTATCAGCGTTGTAAACCTTTTCTTCGTAAATCCCGGCTTGCCTGTTGCCGGGTCCTTAAGCCTGTCGTTGAATTCAAGATATGATATCCATACCGCATTGAATTCCTCGTTCTTATCGGCCGCCTGAGCCAAAGCAAACGGGATATCGCTAAGCATTGTAATCAGCAGTAAGAAACAGCATAGTCCTTTCGCAATATGTGGGGGCAAATGTTTTCTTGTCAAAATCCATCACTCCTTAATCCTGCCTTTTATTATCTTCCGGTCGGATACAGATGGAATATCTGAATAAGGGTGTCGTATATAATCCGAACGGCATCCTCCTGGAAAACAGGGTCAATCAGTCGGTTATAATCGTTCGTGTTGGACATGAAGCCCAGCTCGATAAGAACAGCAGGAACCGTGTTATTATGTACCACCGTATATCTTTCCGCTCTTGAACCTCTGTTGCCGGTGCCAAGTCCGGCAGAAAGATTGTTGACGAATAATGTTGCCATTGTGCTGCTGTTTAGGCCTGCACTATTGGTTTTGTTGTTATTATTGGAATAATAAACCTCTGTGCCGGATACGGAGGCAGTAAGGGACGCATTCATATGCAGGCTCACAAACAGGTCCGCCCCAACCTTCTCGGCAAATGCCGCCCTGTCCTTAAGTGCTATATCCACATCAGTTTCTCACGTATAATACACCTTCATCACGGAGCTGTCCGACTTGAAATACTTCTTTCCCAGTTCGTAAAGCATCTTATAGTTCAGATCCTTCTCCCTGGTGCCGTTATAATTTGCTCCGTTTGCAGGTCCGCCATGCCCGGGGTCAAGAACTACTATATTCTTATATATCTCTCTCGGGTTGCCCGTATTTACGTAGATATAATTGTTGTCAACGGCGATCTCATATCCAAGCAGCTTGCAGGCGGATACAATAATCTCGGTCTGTCCGTTACCATTGCAAAAGACGGTTATATCCGTTACATCACCGGTTCTGCAGGTTATGCCCAAATCATTGATATAACCTGTATAATCTCCCGGAAGCATTATGGAAAACCTGTTATTGTAGTAGTCGTCATTATCGCTTATCTGGCTTCTTGTAATCCCTGCCGGCTTGGGAATGATTATTTCATATTTGTCCTTGTCAGTTATCTCGGGCAAATTCTCTGCCGGAGGAGTCTGTGCATCCTGCCCTCCGTCAGATTGACCGTCACCTGCATTTCCAGTATTTCCTGTATTTCCTGTATTTCCTTTATTATTTCCCGAATCGTTTCCTGCACCATTACCCGAACCATTCCCCTGTGAAGCTTCCGAATTAAAATGAAGGGTGTATTGATTCTCATTTTCGGAAATATACAAGGTATATCCCTGGGATACAACAAGTACCAGCTGTGTCCTGTCATTCAGTCCTGCGGCATTAATCATTCCTATGTATTTTGCTTCCGTCTGGGCATAAGTAATATCTCCCACGCCGTTGAAGGTATGATTAAGCTCTATGAATACCAGGCCGTTCTCCTCCCTGACAAACGCATTAAGCGGATCAACCCCCGTCAGCGTTATATAGTCGCCTGAGCTGCCGGTGCCTATCTTAATGCTCCTTAGGCTATTGATGTATACTGTCAAAAAGATTATCTGTCCGTTCTCGGACAATGAAATATCATAGGTATAACTTGTGGGTATAATGGAAAAGTCAATTACAGTATTCCATTCAGCGGGCATGCAAGTAGTCTTGACGGTATTTACAAGGCTTCCGCTGCTTCCAAAAACTTGATATGTATAATCCATACTGGACATTCCCGATGCCGTAAGCTTTATTGATTGTCCCGATTTCTCCGAGGTAACCATGCCAAACGGCACGCTGCCTATGATCATATATGTTTCAGAATTAGAGCTTGTTCTGTTGTAATCCCTGCTGACATTCAATACAAATCCATTGGGAGCCGGGACAGGCGAATTAAGGTTAAGGCTCGTAATACCGCTTGATTTATCGGGGCTGCCGGCAGCATTCCATTCATGTATTACCCTGCCGTCATTAATAACGCTGCTGTCACCAAGCTCAACAGGGGGATTATTATTATCCGGTTGTTTCTCAGGCTTCTCAGATACCTCCGAATTCTTTCTTGAAGTAATGACGGATGTACGACTGGCATTATCCCATGCATAATCATAACCCAGACAGGAAGCTGTAAAGCTTCCCGGAACCATGACATATGAGGTATTAACCTCATAATTATGTACAAGAATGGGAGCAGTATCCAGCACAATGGCCTTTCCGTTCAGATATGCCACCGGGCTTCCCACCCTCATAACAAGCGTGTTGGAGTCCTTTGAAAGCGTAATCGTCTTATCAGCCTTATTGTAGCTGTACTTTGCTCCTATCTTGGAATCTTGAAATACTCTCTTCGCCCTGAGCATAGCCGTGTTATTCGTAATGATACTGGGCATGTTGCCCAGATTAACCTTTTTGCCGTCTATGGTAACGGCTCCCCGGGCTCCCGTGTACGTGAACTTATTGCCGTTATTATATGAAAGAATAAGGGAATTGGCTTCCTTTACAATTGCTACAGTACATGTAGTACTGTTCCAGGTATAGCCAAGTCCTATGGTTTCACTAATGAACCTTGAAGGAACCAGTATTTTGTCAACACCGGCCTTCACATATTTTACCTTAAACGGAGCAACCGGCAGTGTAACGGCCTTCCCGTTGACAAAGGCATTCTTGCTGTCAAGCGTCATAACTATGGTGGTTCCGTATTTGGATATTGATATTGTCCCCTTTGTCTTGTCATATACGCATTCTGCCTTAATGGCCGAATTCTCAAATATATCCTTATATGGAACAAGAGAATATCCGTTGACCAGTATGCCCGGAGTATCATTCTTACTTATCTGTTTACCGTTAAAGGTTACCTTTACCTGCTTGTCGGTGTAATTGGTTTCCTTCTTAGTTGCATAATAATATAATTTCAATCCCGAATCCGCCTTAACCTCAGAAGCCGGAATGAACATAACGGCAATCAGGGCTGTCAAACAAATAATCAGCCATTTAGATTTAAAATGTATATTATACTTTTTCTTCATCAGTTTAATCAGCATGTCGGCAATCATCTCCTTGGATTAGCAAAAGCCTTGATGTAATTAATGTTCCATAGGGCAGACAAAACATAACCGGTTATTAAATCAGTCTTAATTATTACATTAGTGTTAAAAAGTGTTAAAACTGTGTCATTAATGAATTTTTACATAAAAAATCAAGAAAATCAATTACAATTGTATAATATATGCTAAATAATACCAGATTAATGCTCTGTAGAAACAGAGTAAAACCCAGTTTCTTGTAAATTCTACTTTAGTAGTAATATTATACCGGTATTGGCAATATTTGTTCTACAGCCATCGACATCATGTGTAATTGGCGACGTCTCCTATTAGCAAGTTGTTACAAAATCATATGGTTTCATTCTAAGTTTATAGAATATAAGAGGTCAAATGAAATGTCTTTTAATCCCTATTCATATATGCTATAATGTTGTCGTATCAGGCACAAGCCTTATTTGCAAGCTATATGAGTTCAATAGATCAGTGATAAAGCTATGCAGCTTGCCGGAGGACGGATAGCCTNNACATTATGCCATAGATAAAATAATCCCATAAAACAATGAAAGGCAGAAAAGAAAATACTATATGAAGCTGCAGCAATTATACGGATATGCCAGAAGAGCTATAGATGATTATAAAATGATTAAGGAAGGCGATCGGATTGCCATAGGAGTATCCGGCGGTAAGGACAGCCTCTCTCTGTTATATGCTTTGGCCGGTCTTAGAAGCTTTTATCCCGAAAGATTTGAAATTGAAGCTGTAACTGTTGATGCAGGCTATCCCGGAACTGATTTTTCCGGTATATCCAAGCTATGTGATGACCTGGGTGTTCGTTATACAGTTGTAGAAACACGTATTGCAGAAATCCTTTTTGATTACCGTAAGGAAAGCAACCCCTGCGCTCTGTGTGCAAAGCTTAGAAAGGGCGCTTTCAATAACAAAGCCAGAGAGCTTGGCTGCAATAAGGAGGCATATGCCCATCATTTTGACGATGTGATCGAGACCATGCTTATGTCTCTTATTTATGAAGGCAGATTCAACTGCTTCTCTCCTGTCACTTACTTAAACAGAAGCGATATAACTTTGATCAGACCCCTTATATATGTGAAGGAACAGGATATCAAGGGCTTCAGCAAAGCATACAAGCTTCCCATTGTTAAAAATCCCTGTCCTGTTGACGGCTATACCAAACGTGAGTATGTGAAACAGCTTATTAAAACCTTAAGCCTTGAAAGCCCCGGCTTAAAGGAAAGACTCTTCCATTCCATAAAAATCAGTGATATCCGGGGCTGGAAGCTTGATGATACGGGCAATGAAGCTAATGATGAGATGTCAGAATAGATACCGGATGAGATATCGATTGGCATAGCCAAAGGACATAATAAAGGACATTTTCATACTTATCTGCTATCATTAAATATGGAATACAGTTTATGTTTTAAGTAGGAGGTATATAGATGGCTGAGCATAATTATCATGATAAAGTGAATATAGACAATGCTGTGAAGCTTCGTACCCTCCTTGAAGACCTCCCAAGATTCTGCCGCGACTTCTTTCGCGGAATAGAGCCTACCACTTCATCAAGGACAAGAATTGCATATGCATATGACTTACGAGTATTCTTCGAATTTCTTGCAAGCAGCAACCCTTCTCTTAAGGATGTTCCGATGACCGAGTGGAAGGTTGATATTCTTGATATGCTTAAGCCCGTTGATATTGAGGAGTACCTTGAATATCTCTCCTACTATAAATCAGATGACAAGACCGAACGCATTAACACCGAAAAGGGCAAGAAGCGCAAGCTGGTATCTCTGCGCAGCTTCTACAAGTATTATTATATGAAGGAAATGATACAGAGCAATCCGGCTTCCCTGGTCAGGGTTCCCAAGCTTCATGAAAAGGAAATTGTCCGCCTTGAGATTGATGAGGTTGCCCGTCTGCTTGATGAGGTGGAAAATGCCGATAATCTGACCAAGGCCCAGAAGAGATTCCATTCAAAGACCAAACTGCGGGACCTGGCGCTTATGACGCTTCTCCTTGGAACAGGAATCCGTGTATCGGAATGTGTGGGTCTTGATATAGACGATGTGGACTTTGAAAACAACGGTATCAAAATCCGCCGTAAGGGCGGTAACGAGGTTATCGTATACTTCGGGGATGAGGTAAGGGAAGCCCTGCTTGATTATCTTGACGAAAGAAAGCACCTGGTTCCTGCTGAAGGCCACACCAATGCCCTGTTCCTCTCCCTTCAGATGAAGCGCCTTAACGTGCGCTCGGTGGAAAACCTGGTTAAGAAATATTCCTCCGCCGTCACTAAGCTTAAAAAGATAACACCTCATAAATTAAGAAGCACCTACGGCACCAGCCTGTACCGTGAAACCGGCGATATCTATCTTGTGGCAGATGTTCTCGGCCATAAGGATGTCAATACAACAAAGAAGCACTACGCAGCGATTGAAGACAGCCGCCGCCGCAGTGCCGCTAATGTCGTGAAGCTGAGGGAAAAGTAATCACTGAAATAATCTTTTTTATCCTTCCTTTTTAACGCCATCATCCATATCCGTAATATTACTTTCCAATCAATTTTCGCAGCATATCCTCAGCCTTGCGGATATCCGCCTTACCGCATGTTTTCTTCATAATGTGGCCGAACATCACATTGATGGCCTTGTCCCTGCCCTCTCTTACATCGGCTGCCGCCCTGGGATTGGCATCGATAGCTTCCCTGCACAGGCTTTCAAGCACCTCATCGGAGATACCGGCAAGATCCTCCGACTTAATAAACTCCTCTACCGGTTTTCCGCTTTCCAGCATCTTTTGCAGGATACCCTGGGCAACTCCAATGTTGATTTTTTTCTCATCGGCGAGCTTTACAAGGGCAGCAAACCGGGCAGCTGAAATCCTGACGGTAAATAACTCCTTTTCCTCCTCTGTGTCCATATTGGAAAAGATGATGCCGACTATCAGATTGGCAGCATTTTTAACGCTTGCACCCTCGGCCAGCGCTCCTTCGAAAAATTCAGCCACCCTTCTGTACTTAAAAATCTGTCTTGCTGTGGCTTCGGGAAGCCCCAGGACATTCACGTACCGCTTAAGCTTGTCAAAGGGAAGCTCGGGCAGGGATGCCCGGATTTCTTCTACC
>DCTS01000090.1:41161-47909 GCA_002329645.1 Lachnoclostridium sp. UBA1434
GTTTTCCTTGTCACGCATGGGGGTAACGCTGTTGGTTCCCTCGTCGTAACGCATGGTCTGCTGAACAATGGTTCCTCCCGCATCCAGAATATCAGCCTGCCTTTCTGCCTCGGCTATGACGGCCTTTTGAATGAAGCTTAGGGAGTTGATATTCTTGGTTTCGGTCCTCACGCCGAAATGGGGATCACCTGGCTTTCGCAGCGAAAGATTGACATCGCAGCGCATGGAGCCCTCCTGCATCTTGCAGTCCGATATACCAATATAACGCATGATAAGCTGCAGCTTTTCGGCATACTCCTTTGCCTCTTCTGCAGAAGATATATCGGGCTCTGAAACAATCTCTATCAGCGGAACCCCGCCGCGGTTATAGTCTATATAGGTATACCCGTTCTCATGGATGAGCTTCCCTGCATCTTCCTCGATATGAATGCGGGTAATACCGATACGCTTTCCGCTGTCCAGCTCGATATAACCCTTTTCACAGAGGGGCTCATCGTATTGCGAGATCTGGTATGCCTTGGGCAAATCGGGATATACATAATTTTTCCGGTCCATATGGGATTTGGTATTGATTTTGCAGTTCAGGGCAAGGCCGGCCTTGATGGCATACTCCACCACCTTTTGGTTCAGGATGGGCAGGGACCCCGGCTGACCGGTGCATACCGGGCAGCAATGGGTATTGGGCTCTCCTCCGAATTCCGTTGTACAGCCGCAGAAAATCTTGGTTTTGGTTGCCAGTTCTATATGGGTTTCAATGCCGCAGACAATTTCATAACTCATATCAGGGCACCTCCTTCATAAGCACCAACTACATTTCCGGCGCTTTGTTCATAAAAACGGGCTGCTTGAAGAACCGTTGCCTCATCAAACCTCCTGCCGATGATCTGCATGCCGATGGGAAGCCCCTTGGAGTCCTCCCCACAGGGAACCGAGATGGCCGGAACGCCTGCGATATTGACGGGAACGGTGCAGATATCCGATAAATATATATCAACCGGGCTTGCGCCCTTATAATTGAGAGGAAATGCCGTGTCGGGCGCCGTAGGGGCAATGAGCACGTCACATTTTTCAAAGACTGCATCAAATTCCAGATTTATCTCTTCACGAATCAGGCAGGCCTTTTTATAATAAGCATCGTAATAACCGCTGGACAGCACATAGGTTCCCAGCATGATGCGGCGCTTAACCTCGTCGCCGAAGCCTTCGCTCCTGGTTTTGACAATCATATCATCAATGCTAGTATAGGATGATGTACGGTGGCCGTAACGGATTCCATCGTACCGTCCCAGGTTGGAGGACGCCTCGGCACAGGCGATAATGTAATATACCGGAAGCGCAAGCTTCAGAGCCGGAAGCCTGATGCTTTCTATTACGGCGCCGTTTCTTTCAAACAGCTTTATGGCTTCCTCAATCCTTGATTTGATCTCAGGATTAATTCCGCTAAAGAATTCCTCGGCAACACCGATGCGCATGCCCTTAATGTCCCGGTCCAGGCATTCAGCCAGGGAAGTGCCATAATCATAATCCACACTGGTCTGATCACGCTTGTCCCCGCCCCTGATTGCATCGAAAACGATGGCAGCGTCCTGCACGCTGTTTGTCAGAGGTCCGATCTGGTCAAGAGAGCTGCCGTAAGCTATAAGCCCATAGCGGGATACCACACCATAGGTGGGTTTAAGCCCCACCACACTGCAGAAGGAGGCCGGTTGACGGATGGAACCCCCCGTATCCGAGCCCAGGCTGTATACCGCAAGATTGGCGCAAACAGCCGCAGCCGAGCCGCCCGAGGAACCACCGGTAACATAATCCGTGTTCCTGGGATTTAACGGCGCCCCGTAGCTGCTGGTTTCCGAGGTGCTTCCCATGGCAAACTCATCCATATTCGTCTTTCCCGCAATTACCATTCCCGCCTTTTCCAGATTCACCACTGCCTCCGCGGAATAAGGCGGCTCAAAGTTATAAAGAATTTTTGAGCTGCAGGTAGTCTTCATTCCTTTTGTACAGATATTATCCTTGACTCCTATGGGGACCCCGGCCAGCGGCCCTGTAAGCTCCCCCCGGTCCATCTGCTTCTGTACCTGTTCCGCCCGCTTCAAAGCCCGCTCTTCATCTACCGTTACGAAGCTTCCCACAGCCGGATCTAATTTCTCAATCTGTTCCAGAGATGCTTTGACTGCCTCTGTCACAGAAATCTCTCTCTTCCTGATTTTTCTGCCTGTTTCCAGGGCTGTTAAGTCTTTGATCTGCATATTGGCACATCCTTTCCGTCTCACTGCCGTCCCTTTAGCGCCCGGCGTCCCGCCGTCTTTTGCCTCTACTCTACCGTCTTAGGCACCTTAAAGGCTCCCTCCTTCTGATCAGGAGCATTTTTCAAAATCTCTTCTCTTGTGTCCCCGTTCGTCACCTGATCCTCACGGAATACATTTTTTACCGGAAACACATGAGACATAGGCTCCACCCCTTCCATATCAAGCTCTCCCAGCTTATCAATATAATCCAGAAGCTTGCCCATATCCTCCTTGGCCTGTCCCTTTTCTGTACCGGAAAGCTCAAGCTGCGCTAAAATTCCTACATATTCAATCGTCTCATCACTGATTCTGCCTGCCATTTTCTTTCCTCCAAAATCTCAGTAGCTGGGGCTTAAAAAAACCTGCCCCTCTTCGCCTTCAAAATAACTTCCGTCCACAAGGCTGCCCTCCTCCAGAGGCAGCCGGCAGATCCTGGGAGCGTCGGACCACAGGAAGAGCAGATGACTATCCTTGCTGTCATTTTCTCCGAACTCTACCATAATACCCGCGAACAGAAAATCTTCGGAATCCTCTCCCCGGATCACCAGATCGTAAACGCCTGCCGGAAAATCCTGTCCTGCTTCCAGTGTTTCCCCGGGCTGCACTTCAATCTCCTCTGTCAGGCCCTGGGACTCATGCTCCTTAAGCTCCGTGTCGCTGACGTCTACTCCATACAAAACCGATACGCCAGTAATATCCTCAATAAAAAGCCAGCCGCCCTCCTCCAGAATCAGGTCATCATACTCTGACTGAAGGCCTTCTGCTTCCTCCTTGTCCAGGCTCTCAATATAGCTGGCCGAGTACAGACTCACATTCTGCGTACTGTCCTTTTGGGAACGCCGATAAGAAAATACCGTATCCGCTTCCTGGCTTTCAATTCGGTACATCCCCTCCGGAAGTTCATATCCTGCCTGGTAAAAACCCGGCTTCAGCATCATAGAACCGCTTCCGTCCCAGACAACCGGGTACTCTGTCTCCTCCTCTGCCGCCCCTTCCTGGAGCATATAAGGGTCCACATAGGTTTCTTCCTCCACCTTTTCCTGTATGAGAAGTACAATGGAAGAGAGCAGCGGAAAAACAAAGCCCAGAAGAATGATCAGAATCACAATCCATTTTACAGCTCTCCTGGAAAGTGTTTTTTTCTTCTTTTGTTTCTTTTTGGGTTCCCCGATTCCCGGCTGTCTCCAGCCCATATACCACTGTCTCTGCCCGGGTGTACTTTCCTTCTCTTTTTTCTCTTTTTCTGTCCTGTTCTGCCTCTTTTTATTTAAGTTCTCCTCACAGGTTTCCTGGTGAAGCTGCTCTTCCTTTTCATTGTGAAGATTCAGGTGATACTTTTTATCGTTTTTTGTGTTGTCCAGTCCGCACTCTGTACATCTTCCCTTGGACAGCCTTCCTCCGCATAAAGTACATCTCTCGATCATATAATCCTTCCCTTTCCCCAGGAGACGCCGGCTGTCCAAACCGTTCCGGATCCCCTGCGGTTCAATTGGTTTACAGGGACCCGCATACATGATTCAACAGGCGTTCTAGCTTCGCGGAGCGAACTTTCAATGCCAGATCGCCCGTTACTGGTCAGCGAGTGACCAGCAGCAATTTCTATGGCAACGGTTCCTTTATGGCTCCAGCCTTGACAGATCTCTTGGAAATAATGTAGTCTCCCTTACATTATCTTCTCCCACCAGCATCATTGTCAAGCGTTCCAGGCCAATTCCCAGTCCTCCGTGAGGCGGCATTCCGTATTCAAAAGCCGCAAGATACTGCTCCAGTCCTTCTTCGCTCATTCCCCGGGCTTCTATTTTCTCCCGAAGCATTTTGGGATCATGAATTCTCTGTCCTCCGGTAGTAATTTCCAATCCTCCGAAAAGAAGGTCAAAGCTTAATGTAAATCTTGGATCCCGGGGATCGTCCATAGCGTAAAATGGCCGCTTCTTAGAGGGATAATGTGTAACAAATACAAAATCCGCGCCGTACTCTTCTTTAAAATACGTTCCGATGAGATGCTCTTCCTCCGGCTCCAGATCAAAAGGATTACGGATGGTCCTCTTATATTTTTCCGCTACCAGCTCTTTTGCTCTGTCAAACCGCACCATGGGAATCTGGTCTGCCTTTGGAAGAGCAACATTCAGAATTCTTAATTCATCGGCGTATTCCTCTTTCAGAAGCCGGAGCATATACTGGAGGAATCCTGTCTCCATTGCCATAATGTCCTCAAAGCTCTCAATATACCCCATCTCGAAATCCAGGCTGGTATATTCGTTTAAGTGCCGTTTTGTATTATGCTTTTCTGCCCGGAATACAGGGCCGGTTTCAAATACCCGGTCAAATACCCCCACCATCATCTGCTTATAAAACTGCGGACTCTGGGCCAGCACTGCCGGCCTGTGAAAATAGTCCAGCTTAAAGATATTGGAGCCGCCCTCTGCCCCTTTCGCTCCGATTTTAGGAGTATGGATCTCCGTGAATCCCTGACCGTACAGAAAATCTCTGAAGCCTCTGGTAATTCCCTCCTGAATCCGGAACTTGACCCGTTCCCGGATATTTCTGAGAGAAGCGTTCCTGTAGTTCAGCTTTGCTTCCAGGGAGGTATTCAGCTTCCATTTTCCTACTGGAAGCGGCATGGCCCTGCTTGGTTCTGAGAGAATTCGAATCGACTGAACCCGCACTTCGATGCCGTAGGGCGCCCTCTCATCTTTCTCAAGGGTACCTTCTGCTTCCACCGTCTGTCCCTCCCGGATTTCTTTTACCGAAACAGGACAGCCTTCTTCCAGAACGCACTGAAGAATTCCCTGCCGTTTCCGAAGTACAACAAAGGCCACCTCTCCCATATCCCGGATGCTGTGTACCGCTCCGTTTACTCTGACACGGCTTCCCATCCTGCTTTCATCCTGCAGTTCCTTTAATTCCAGAGTTGTCTGTGGCTTCACGCCTGATAAAAATTCCATAATCTGTTCCTCCTTCTCTTCCCGGAGCTTTTCTGCGCTGGATTTTATGCCCGTCAGGGTATTTCCTTTTCCCTGCCGCACTGGCTGCGGCCATACAGGGATGCCCGTTAGGGTATTTCCTTTTCCCTGCCGCACCGGCTGCGGCTATACAGGGATGCCCGTCAGGGTGCAAAAAATCCTGGGAGCTTCGGAACTCCCAGGACACGCAAAAAAGCCCCGGAACATCATAATGATATTCCGGGACGAATAAACTAGCTTTATCCGCGGTGCCACCCGCTTTGCAGACATCCTTGTCTGCCCCTCTTTACGCGTAACGTGCGCAGCGTACTGTCCTACCTCATCCCTTCCTGCGGAAAATCTGTATTCAGACAGTCAGCTCCTGAGTGTTCCCTATTGTTTCCTTCCCTTCATCCGCGCTCTCAGTCGGTGACGCCGAATTCCTGTCAAGTTTCAGAAACAGAGTCTCATTCATCGCCTTTTCTTTTAATGGTGTAATCCTAGCACACTTTTTCCGATCTGGCAAGGGTTTTTTTAATATGGCTCTTCATACGTCCTCCTGTCACAATCAACTTCATGCATTCTCCTCCTGTCAAACAGTATTACTCCTCTGAAAGTTCTTCATCCTTTCCCAGCAGTCCGAACTCCCGATAAAGCTTCTCCAGATAGGCCGGGTCTGAGGCGGCCTCTATTTCTTCCATGCGTTCTGCCTTTTTCAGCGCCGAAAGCAGACGGCTCATCCGCTTTCTTTCCGCTTTTCGTCCTTCCTCTCTGCCTTCTTTCCGTCCTTCTTCCCTGCCTTCTTCCCGTCCCTCTTCCTTCACCTGCATCATGTGCCGCTCTTCATTGTATTCATAAATACTCACGCTTTTCACCTCCGCTCTGTATTTTTCCAAGAAGTCCGCGAGAATCCCCTCCTGAATACATTCCGTAATGGCCCGCTCCACTGCCTGCTCCAGATTTTCTCTTTCTGCGTATCTCCTGACCCGGTTCGTGTACTCTGAATAATCCTTCAGCCTCCGGCAGGAGTTCAGAAGCTCCCTGTTATGCCCGGGATTAATATTCAGCATGACCGCCGTTAGTTCCAGAGAATATTCTTCTTCCTCAATCTGAAAAAGGTCCGAAAGTTTCAGTATCTCCCGATCCGGACGTTCCTTCACTCCATTATAAAAAATCAGAAAATGCGGTGTGGGAAGACCGACCTTTTTCACCATGCCGGAATACAGATCCGAAACGTACAGCAGGTAGCGCAGAGGAAGATTCGGACTGTATGTGGACTGGTGCTCATACAAATACAGCTGGAAATCAATAATAAAAGAAATATCGTTTTTCATGGACATATAGACTGCGTTTTCCAGCGTATTGATTTCCAGAAGCTCCGGATCCTGATAATCTGTGCCGTTTACAGCATTATAAAGCTTCAGGAGTTCATCCTTTTTGTGAAAGATCATCTCAAACAGCCTGGCCTTATAACTCCGTGCTGCCGGCGCCGGACTTATAATTTCCCCATTTCTGCTG
>DCTS01000028.1 GCA_002329645.1 Lachnoclostridium sp. UBA1434
AATAAAATCCTATAATAAACTCTCCTTAATATGGACATAATGTTAAAAAACATATTAGGAGGCTGGTTATGGCAGTTGATTTTAAAAACAGTCAGACGAGGGAGAACCTCATGCGGGCTTTTGCGGGTGAAAGCCAGGCAAGGAACAGATATACATTTGCAGCGTCACAGGCCAGGAAGGAGCATCACCACGTAATCGAAGCAATATTTAAGTTTACGGCCGACCAGGAGAAGGAGCATGCTGAAATATACTACGGTCACTTAAAGGAGCTTGCCGGAGAGAATATTCATATAGATGGAGCCTATCCGGTGGATATCACGGATGATATTGCAAAGCTTCTCAGGATGGCGCAGCATAATGAATACGAGGAGTATGATCCGGTTTATAAAACCTTCGGAGATATTGCGAAGGAGGAAGGCTTTCCTAAGATTGGGGCCTCATTTCATATGATCTCGGCAATAGAAAAGACTCACGGTGACAGGTTTGCCAGGTTTGCGCAAATGCTGGAAGAAGGCAGCCTATATGTATCCGATGTTGAAACCGGCTGGATGTGCTTGAATTGCGGTCATGTACACTGGGGTAAGGAAGCGCCTAAGGAATGTCCGGTCTGCAAGCATGACAGGGGTTATTTTATCCGGCTTGAGCTGGCTCCATTCCAGAACTCCTGATCAGGAATTAGAAAAGCATAAGTGATCCGATACAGGCTGCGGCAATGCGCTAAGACAAGGCATTAAGGCAGCCTTCTTGCTATATGGTATTTATTACTATATAACATAGAATAATATACTATAATATATTGACAGCATCTCCTTGTAAGCATATAATTATCATAAAATAGTTTGATAATCAAAGTATATTGTTTTATTAGACCAGCATTACTATGTAACGTATATGTAACATAGCAACGAATGCGTAACATGGTAATTAGCACGTTACATAGTAACGTACACGTAACTTAATAACGAATGCATTACTGGAGAGAGAAGGGCGTATGAGTATGAAACCATTAAAAATAGGCAATCTTACAGCCAGATTCCCAATTATCCAGGGAGGTATGGGTGTTGGTATAAGCAGGTCAGGGCTTGCCGGTGCAGTAGCAAGGGAAGGCGGAATAGGCGTTATTTCCACAGCCCAGATAGGCTATGACGAGCCGGACTTTGACATGCACCAGATAGAGACCAACCTATATGCAATAGGAAAGCACATAGCTTTGGCAAAGGAAAGCGCAGAGGGAGGTATCGTGGGTGTAAATATTATGGTGGCGACAAAGCAGTATGAACGATATGTAAGGGCTGCATGCGAAGCCGGCGCAGATCTTATTATATCGGGAGCTGGACTTCCGATAACGCTGCCCGAGATTACAGCCGGATATGACATCAAGCTGGCGCCCATAGTGTCAAGTCTTAAGGCTGCCAATGTTATACTGAAGATGTGGGATAAAAAATACGGCACTACGGCCGACTTTATAGTGATAGAGGGGCCTGAGGCAGGCGGACATCTCGGTTTTTCATATGAGCAGCTGGAGCATATGGAGGATATGGATTATGATTCTGAAATAAAAAGCATTATTGAATATATAAAAACCTATGAGGGAAAATACAACAGAAAGATACCGGTAATAGTAGCAGGAGGAATATTTGACAGGGACGATATTAAGCATGCTCTGTCACTTGGAGCGGACGGTGTACAGATCGGCACAAGATTTGTGGTTACTAAGGAATGCGATGCAAGCGAAGAATTCAAGCAGGCTTATCTTAATGCCAGAAAAGAGGATGTTCAGATAGTGAAAAGTCCTGTCGGAATGCCGGGCAGGGCAATAAGGACAGATTTTATGGACAATGTATCATGTGCCAGGATACCTGTTAAAAAGTGCTTCCATTGCCTTGAACGCTGCAATCCGGTAACAATTCCATATTGTATTACAAAGGCTCTTGTGGAGGCTGTTAAGGGCAATATTAAGGGAGGCCTTGTATTCTGCGGCGAGAAGGTATACCGGCTTAAGGAGATGACCACAGTCAGGGCATTATTTGAGGAGCTGGTTTTCTAGCAAATGATAATCATTTGTCTTTTATATTTTATATATTATTTTATTTGTGACTTGAATCACGGCGCGGGACGGCAAAGTATTCTATGCTATCCATATATAAACAATAGTCGGACTATATATTTCGATATTATCGGTATTAAGCCATATAGAATAAGGATGTAATTATTCCTAATATGCATTTCCGATGCAGCTGAATATATCGAATATAAAGAAACGTACTATATCAGGAGGATGATATATGGGAGACAAGGTTATTGATATTAACAGATCGGTGTATGAGCTTTGCACGGATTATCCGGAGCTTAAGGAAATGCTTGCAGATATCGGCTTTACTGATATTCTTAAGCCTGGAATGCTGAATACGGCAGGCAGGTTCATGACGCTTGAAAAGGGAGCCAGATTTAAGAAGATAGACCTTGAGAAGGTTCGGGAGTCTTTGGCGGCAAAAGGATATATCATATCCGTGTAGCAAATGATTATTCTTATGGAGGCGATTGAATGGCAAAGCAGCAGATAGGAGTTATAGGGCTTGCGGTTATGGGCAAAAACCTTGCCCTTAATATAGCAGACCACGGATTTTCCTTAGCAGTATACAACCGGTCAGGCATTAAGACGGATAATCTGCTTAAGGAGTCCGACGGCAGGGATATTATCGGCGCATATTCACTTGAGGAGCTCGTTGATGCCCTTGAGGTGCCGAGAAGGATTATACTGATGGTTAAAGCAGGTGAGGCCGTTGACGATGCCATTAGCCGCCTTGTTCCATTATTATCCCCGGGAGATCTCATTATGGACGGAGGCAATTCCCATTATCTTGATACCATAAGGCGCAGTAAAATGCTTGAGGAAAAGGGGATATACTACCTTGGAACCGGCATATCCGGCGGAGAGGAAGGCGCGCTGAAGGGTCCGGCAATAATGCCCGGCGGAAGCTTATCAGCTTACAGGCTGCTTGAACCGGTGCTTGACAAAATATCAGCCAAGGTCGGGAATGAAGGCTGCAGCACCTATATAGGGCCTGACGGATCAGGACATTTTGTCAAGATGGTCCATAACGGAATAGAATATGCCGTTATGCAGCTTATAGCAGAAGCATATTTTATACTGAAAAATGTAATCGGCCTTTCGAATGAGGAAATGCATGAGGTTTTCAAGGACTGGAATGAGGGAGAGCTCAACGGCTATCTTGTTGCCCTGACAGCAGATATATTTACAAAGAGGGATGAAGCTTCAGGAAGACATCTTGTGGATCTTATACTGGACAGCGCAGGGCAGAAGGGCACCGGCAAATGGACAATACAGGCTTCCCTTGATCTGGGCGTACCTGTGCCGACCATAGCTGCAGCCGTATACGAGAGAGTAATGTCCTCTATGAAGGAGGAGCGCATGCAAGCCCAATTCCTTCTTAAGGGGCCGGCTAAACCGGATAATAAATCGAGAGATTTTACAGAAGCTGTGGGAAGAGCATTGTATTCAGGCATTATATGCGCATATGCACAGGGATTTGCATTGATGACCAAGGCATCGGCTGAGTACGGATGGAGCCTGAGTTTAAAGGACATTGCAGGCATATTCCGCGGAGGATGCATTATAAGGGCACAGCTTCTTAACCATATAATGAGCGCTTACGACAGGAACAATGAGCTTGCCAATCTTATAACCGATGGTTATTTCACAAATGTATTGACACAATATCAGGCGGAGCTGAGGATGGTTATTAAGACCGCCATATCGGCCGGATTGTCAGTTCCGGCCCTGTCAAGCGCACTTTCATATTATGACAGCTACAGGTCAGGTGTTCTTCCGACTAATCTGATACAAGCCCAGAGGGACTATTTCGGAGCACATACTTACCGGCGCATAGATAAGGAAGGCATATTCCATACACAGTGGTAAATTATACCGGAAGGAGGCCTTTATATGACGGCATTTAATAACTATACCCCCAGGGATAATAATCCTGATGGGGATAAGATGTCGGCAATTTTTGTGATATTCGGCGGGACAGGAGATTTAACCCACAGAAAGCTTATGCCCGCATTTTATAATATGCTGCTTGACGGCCTGCTTCCTGTTCGATTCATGGTCGTATCCGTTGGGCGCAGGGATCTGTCCGAAGATGAATACAGAAGGCAGGTATATGCTTCAATCGACAGGTATTCCAGGAACAAACCGGACGATAAAGCATGGTCGGTACTAAAGGATATGATTCATTATTACAAGCTTGATTTTACCGATTTAACCGGATATCATGAATTTAACGGATACCTTGACAAGATTGATAGGGAAGCCGGGATCGGGGGCAGCAGAGTGTTCTATCTTGCCGTTGCGCCTGAGTATTTTGAAACGATAGTGCAGGGTCTGAAAGCAAGCGGTATGCACAAACCTGAGGGAGGCTTTGGCCGTCTGGTTATAGAGAAGCCCTTCGGCAAGGACCTTGTCACCGCCAAGAAGCTGAATAAGGAGCTTCTCAAGGCATTTGACGAAAGCAGTATATACAGGATCGATCACTATCTCGGCAAGGAAATGATTCAGAACATAATGGTGCTGAGATTTTGCAATTCCATATTTGAAGCCATCTGGAACAATAAGTTCATTGACAATATTCAGATTTCTCTGACGGAGAAGCTTGGAGTCGGCACCCGGCAGGGCTACTACGAGAATTCGGGTGCAATGCGGGATATGGTGCAAAACCACATTATGCAGATCCTAACCCTTGTGGCAATGGAGCCGCCGGTTAACCTAAAGACCGACTCAATCCGAACTGAAAAGCTTAAGGTAATGGAAGCAATTGAGGATATTTCACCCGAATTCCTTAGAGAAAATGTAGTATTCGGCCAATACGGACCCGGAGTTATCGACGGATTGCCCGTACCGGGATACAGACAGGAGCCGGATGTGCCTGTTGATTCGGGAACCGAGACCTTCGTTGCCCTTAAGCTTCATATTAACAACTTCCGCTGGGCCGGGACCCCGTTTTATATACGTACAGGCAAGCGCCTTGCAAGGGGCAGCTCTGAAATAGTGGTGCAGTTTAAAGACCTTCCCAATATTCTTTATCTAAAGGACAGGGATTTCAGAGAACCGAATTTGCTTGTGCTGAGAATACAGCCGGGTGTTGGAGTATATTTTCAGTTCAACGTAAGGGACTTTAGTACACATAATGGAATTATGTCTACTAAAATGGATACAAGCCATGTGGATGCCGGCCAGGGCAATACTCCAAAGGCATATGAACGCTTGATATATGACATACTTAAAGGCGACAATACTCTTTTTTCCAGATGGGATGAGGTTGAAGCCGCATGGACAGTGGCAGACAGGATAATAACTTACCGTGAGCAGAAGAAACACAACTTTCCTAATTATGATGCAGGTTCAATGGGACCTGTCAGAGCCTTTGAGCTCCTCGCAAGAGACGGCAGGAGCTGGTGGAACGGAGGAATGATATGATAATTGATACAGAGAAAATGAAAGTTTATGACATATCGATGCCTGTTAAGAATGATATGCCGGTTTACGGAGGGAAGGAAGGAAAGCGTCCGAGGATTCTCAAGGAGCCGGAGTTTTCCAAGGGGCATGTATATGAAAGCAGGATTGAAATGAACCTGCATACCGGAACCCATGTAGACAGCCCGCTGCATATGATACCCGGCGAAGCACCAATGGAAAAATATAAACCGGAGCAGTTCATTACCGGATGTTATCTTATAGACCTCACCGATGTCATTGAAAAAATTACGGCTGACGATCTTAAGGGCAGGAGAATAAGAAAAGGCGATTTCCTGCTGTTAAAAACTCAAAACTCCTTTAAGGATATACTTGAAGGCGCATTTATTTATCTGGATAAAACAGGTGCGGCTTATCTTAATGAAATCGGCATTGCAGGAGTTGGTATAGACGCGCTTGGAATAGAGAGGGCACAGCCGGAGCACGAGACACATATTCAGCTGTTCGGCAAAGGCGTAGTTATTCTGGAAGGCTTGCGTTTAAGGGATGTTGAAGAAGGAGAATATCTTCTGTGCGCGGCTCCTGTGCTTATTCCGGGTACAGAAGCGGCGCCGGCCAGAGCATTCCTGATAAGATGATAATCGGCAGAATATCTGCAATATAAGATTTAGGCAATGATAAAATAAAATATGCGTGTGCGGTAAAACTGCCGCAGGAAGAGGGAGGTCATATGAGCGAATATATCAATAACCGTGAATACCGTCAAAAAGCCCTTAAGGAATTAATTCTTGAGCTGCATGACGGCAAGCCCTTCGAAGAGGTGAAGGAAAAGTTTGAAAAGCTGTTCGGAGGAGTTTCAGCCAACGAAATAGCTGCATTGGAAAACGAGCTTATAAAAGAAGGCATGCCGGTCTCAGAGGTGCAAAGGCTCTGTGACGTACATGCGGCAATATTCAAAGGCTCAATCGAGGAAATACACAGCAAGGAAGCATATGGCAAAGAAGCATACAGCAAAGAAGCCCAGGGCAAAGATGCATACGGCGGGGAAGCACAAAGCAAAGGAAGACCCGAGGATACGGTGGGACATCCTGTCCATACAATGAAGATGGAAAACAGGGAAATAAAGAAGCTGGCAGAAGAAGTGATAGCGCCTTTGCTTGACGAGCTGGACAAAAAGGACGGTACGGATCTCAGGCATAAGCTCGCAGGGGAATTTATAAAGCTTATGGAGATTGACAAGCACTACCTGATAAAGGAAAACCTGCTGTTCCCCTTCATGGAAAAGTACGGCATCACCGCGCCGCCAAAGGTTATGTGGGGCGTCGATGACGAGATAAGAGCGGCAATCAGACAGGTTATAGAAATGCTCAATGATCCCGCCGCAAGCAGCAGTGATATAGCTGCAAATGCAAGGGCAGCTGTTGACAAGGTACAGGAAATGATATTTAAGGAGGAAAACATCCTCATTCCAATGGTATTGGATACCCTTAGCGAGGATGAATGGCTGAAAATTGCACATGAAAGTAATGAAATAGGCTTTACCTTATATGAGCCTGACCGTGAATGGAAGCCTGTAAGGGTAAATGTAGCCGAGAAGGAACAAAAGCAGGGTACTATGCCTGCAGGGGAAGGATGGCTTCAGTTTGAGACGGGCATTATGACTAAGCAGGAAATAGAGGCAGTGCTCAATACCCTTCCCGTTGACATAACCTTTGTGGACAAGGACGGTGTTGTGAAGTTCTTCTCCCAGGGCACAGACAGGATTTTCCCCAGAACCAAAGCTGTAATCGGCAGGAAGGTACAAAACTGCCACCCCCCTGCAAGCGTCCATGTTGTCGAGCAGGTAGTGGAAAGCCTTAAGTCGGGTGAAAAGGACCATGTGGATTTCTGGATACGCATGGGAGACAGGTATGTGATGATAAGATACCTTGCAGTCAGGGATAAAGACGGCGAATTCCTTGGAACACTGGAATTTACCCAGGATATTGCTCCGTTAAGGCAGCTTGAGGGAGAAAAGAGGCTGCTGGATGAAGAAAAGGGTGTTTCTTGATACTATTGGCGTATAATCCAGGTTGACAAGGAAGAATAATGAAATTAATATTGTATTAGATGCCGGAAATGGTGCTGCATTCTGCGGTGGCATGTACACCGGCACAATTTCATTCCGCTAAAAGGAGAGTTTTATGAGCAGCATAAAGATTATATCCGACAGTACCTGCGACCTTGATGAAAAGCTTTTAATGCAATACGATATTAAAACAATACCGCTTATGATTACAATGGGTGCTGAGACATTAAAGGATGGAGTTGAAGTTACCCCGGAAGAAATATTTGCCTGGTCTGACAAAACAGGAGAAACTCCTAAGACTGCCGCGCCTGCAGTTGGTGATGCAGAGGATTTTCTGCGTCCCTATGCCGAGAACGATGATGAAACGATATTCTTCGGGATATCGGAGGATATGTCGGCTACATGCAATGTTTTAAGACTTGCAGCCGAGAACATCGGATATAAGAAGCTGCATGTGATTAATTCCAAAAGCCTTTCCACAGGCATTGGCCTTCAGGCTATCAGGGCCGCCATACTTGCCGGTGAAGGGCATTCAGCTATGGAAATACTTAAAGACAATGAAAATATTAACAATAAGGTCAGGGCAAGCTTCATAGTGGATACCCTGAAGTTCCTTCATCGGGGAGGCAGATGCTCCTCGGTTGCAGCATTAATTGCCAATACATTAAGGCTTAAGCCCGAAATACAGGTAAGCGACGGCAAAATGGGTGTTGCAAGAAAATACCGCGGGAACCTGAAGTCGGTAATATTAAAGTATGTACAGGATAAGTTTTCCCAGCTTGTAAATGCAGATCCTTCCAGGATATTCATAACCCATTCGGGCTGCCCGAAGGAGATAATCGATGCCGTGAAGGAATATCTGAAAGGGCTCGGTATATTTAAGGAGATACTTGAGACACGGGCAGGAAGCGTAATATCCAGCCACTGCGGTCCTAATACCCTGGGGATACTGTGGATTAGCAACTGATATCCGCAATGCTATAAGGGGATTAGAACAGCGGTGCAAATATTCTCATGACGGCGCTGAAAAGTCGCAGGAAATACCTTCTTTTCCTGTGCACATCGCCTGTAACCTGCTCACTCACCATGAAGGTATACGAAAAATCCGTGATAATGTCCCGTATGCATTCATGCTTATACATCCATACGCCGCATTCAAAATGAAGGTATAGGCTTCTGTAATCCAAGTTTACCGTTCCTACTATGGCATATTTGTCGTCAGCCAGGAACACCTTGGAATGTATGAAGCCGGGAACATATTCATATATTTTTACCCCATTCTCGATAAGAGGCTGGTAGAAGGAGCGAGTCAGCATGTATACAAGCTTCTTGTCGGGAATACGGGGAGTGATTATCCTCACATCTACACCGCATTTTGCGGCATTGCACAAGGCAGTAAGCATCTCATTGTCAACCACAAGGTAAGGAGTCATGATATAAAGATATTCCGTTGCCTTGCTTATAAAATTAAGATATACATTTTCACTGACACCCTCAAAATCAAGGGGCGTATCCGCATAAGGCTGCACATATCCCGAGGGTGTTGTTTTTTCGGGAAGATCAAAGCTCCTTTTATATATTGCTGCGTCCTCATAGGTATTATTCAGATAGTTCCAGGTTGACAAAAACATAACTATAAAGCTCCATACCGCTTCGCCCTTCAGCATTATGGTGGAATCCTTCCAATGGCCGAATCTTTCCTTTGCATTGATATATTCGTCCGCAAGGTTGATGCCTCCGGTAAATACCGTCATCCCGTCAATCAGCATAATCTTTCTGTGGTCGCGGTTGTTGAGGATTGAGGACATCACGGGTATGAAGGGATTGAATATGCTGCACTTAATTCCCATTGCATTAAGCTCCCTGTCATAATGCGGCGGAAGTGTAAAGAGAGTGCCAACATCATCATATATGAGGCGTACGTCCACGCCTTCCTTTACCTTTTGCTGTAGAATTTCAAGTATGCTTCTCCAGAATAATCCGTCATCAATAATAAAAAATTCAAGAAATATGTATTCTTTGGCCTTCTTAAGCTCCTCAAGAATTACCTCGTATACCATATCCCCCGGTGAGTAGTAGGTGCAGGCGGTATTGTCATATACCGGACATAGAGACTTCTGCCTGATATAATATGACTGCCTGTAGGCATGCCGGTCCTCCGCACTAAGCCTGTCAAGTACATCATCCTGTTCAAGGATGAAGTTATTTTGCATCTCTGCAAATATTCTGTCCATCTTCTGATGCATACTTTTGCCGCTTTTTTCCATACCAAACAGCAGATAAATGATAATACCGAATATGGGCAGTGTAAATATCACTATCAACCAGGCTATCTTAAAGCCCGGGTTCATCCTGCTGTTAACAATCCAAAGGGAAGAAATCAGGCTTATTACAAAGGCCAGAAAATAAAAATACGCGTAGTATTTTGAAAATTTCATGAGCATAACAATAAAGACAGTTATCTGCAGGAGGACTGTAAGTACAAGTATTATCGTTTTGCTTATAAAGAGCTTTATCCTTTTCATGACATAACACATCCATATTTTATATAACAAATATAATATCCAATTGCCCTGCGTATGTCAAATATTATGAAATATGTTCACCTTACGATAACCGGCTGCAGCTTAGTAATAATACAATCTTTACCCGGAGGGAAGAAGTCATTGAGATAAAAATAAGGTAATATAAAAGCTTAAAGAAGGAAACAATGTAGCATATAAAAAATAAACTATGCAATATTAAAGCGAGAGGAGATTGAAAGGATGGCTGCTTAGGACTATAAGCATGTAAGGAGANNGGAGACTGGAAGGATAGCTGATTAGGATTATAAGTACGTAAGGAGACTTGAAAAATGACCGGATATAAGCATATGAAAGGAGATCGTTAAAATGATTGATAAAGAAAACAGTGCATTGCAGGGCAGGAATAATGTGCGACTTAATTCCTGCGATCCCACAAACAGCGAATATACAGCCGCATGGGCCAATACGGACAAATTATATGAGATTGAACAGGTCAGTAAGCCCTCCCCTGAAAACGTTGTTGACGCCAAGGACTGGGTTGATAACGGAAGCAAGCTATAAAGATTATCTATACACTGGAGCTTTATATAAGAATTGTATCGAAAAATACAACTGATTTTATATGAGTTGAGCTTAACACTACTTTGAATATGAGTTGGATTATATACACTACTAATTATAATACGAGGTGCATTTTATGTCTAAGATCAAGATGTCCATGGACGGCAATACGGCATGCGCATATGCCGCCTATGCATTTACAGAGGTTGCGGCAATTTACCCGATAACACCGTCGTCGGGCATGGCGGAAGCCACCGACGAATGGGCGGCTAACGGCCGCAAGAATATATTCGGCCAGACCGTATATGTGGTTGAGATGCAATCCGAAGCGGGAGCCTCCGGTTCATTCCACGGTGCTTTGCAGGGAGGGGCTCTTACAACAACATTCACTGCATCCCAGGGACTGCTGCTTATGATTCCAAATATGTACCGGTGCGCCGGTGAGCAGCTTCCCGGCGTTATACATGTGAGCGCCAGGGCTATAGCGACACACGCTCTGAGCATTTTCGGGGACCATCAGGATGTAATGGCCGTAAGGCAGACCGGATGTGCCATGCTGGCCTCCGGTTCGGTACAGGAGATTGCGGATCTCGCTCCTGTAGCACATTTGGCCGCGATACAAAGCAGTATGCCCTTTGTACATTTTTTTGACGGCTTCAGGACGTCCCATGAGGTACAGAAGGTAGAGTTCCTTGAATACCGTGATTATGCCGGCCTTGTGGACAGGGATGCATTGAGGGCATTCAAGGACAAGGCCCTTTCGCCCAACCATCCGGTTATAAGGGGTGCGGCTCAAAACCCGGATATATACTTCCAGGAAAGGGAGGCGGCAAATCCATTTTATGAGAATATTATTCCGGTTACGGAAGAATACATGGAGAAAATGTCTCATCTTACAGGAAGAAAATACGGGCTGTTTGATTATTACGGCGCTGAGGATGCGGAATATGTCATAGTTGCAATGGGTTCTGTAACGCAGACAATTGAGGAGACTATTGACTACTTTAATAGCAGGGGTGAAAAATACGGCCTTATAAAGGTCAGGCTGTTCAGGCCCTTTTCCGTAATGCATTTTATGCAGGCAATGCCGCCGACCGTAAAGGGAATAGCCGTGCTGGACAGAACCAAGGAGCCGGGAGCAATAGGAGAGCCTTTATATATGGATGTATGTACCTGCTATAAAGGTATGCAGGATGCACCGGTTATTGTGGGCGGACGCTACGGCCTTGCCTCCAAGGATACGACTCCGGGCGATATAGCCGCAGTATATGAGAATCTCAAGCTTAAGTCACCTAAGAATTCCTTTACGATAGGAATAGTTGACGATGTAATTAATACTTCCCTGAAAACTGAAGAGGGCTTATCAACAGAACCGGTTGACAGGATAAGCTGCCAGATATGGGGCCTTGGCTCCGACGGGACTGTGGGCGCCAACAAGCAGGCAATCAAAATAATCGGTGATAATTCGAACCTGAATATTCAGGCATATTTCGATTATGACTCCAAAAAATCCGGCGGACTTACTGTTTCCCATCTTCGGTTCGGTAAGGAGCCGATACGTTCGTCATACCTTGTCACCCATGCGGACTATGTGGCATGCCATAACCAGTCCTATGTCAATAAATATGATATGCTGCAAGCGCTAAAGGACGGCGGAATATTTGTGCTTAATACCATATGGGATGAAGAGGAGCTGGGACAGCATCTGCCTGCGGTTATGAAGCGGAGGCTTGCTGAAAAGAAGGTGCAGTTTTATATAATAAATGCCTATGGAATAGCGGAGGAAATCGGTCTCGGCAACAGGATTAACATGGTTATGCAGGCGGCGTTCTTCAAGCTGACAAAGGTGCTTGACGAGGATGTGTATATAAGCGAGCTTAAGTCGGTTGTAAATAAGATGTACGGAAAAAAGGGCGAAAAGGTCGTCAGTATGAATCATGAGGCAATAGACAGGGGCTTTAGCTCAATAAAGAGGGTTGATATTCCTTCAGAATGGTCAAGGGCTGGAGCAAATCAAAACACAGTGTGCAAAGGATATGACGCAAGTGATTCTACAGATGTAGAAGAACCTGAATTCATAAGAAAAATCATGCGGCCAATGTCAAGGATGGAAGGTACCTTGCTTCCGGTCAGCGCCTTCAAGGGAAGAGAGGATTCCACGATGCCTTCCGGTACCACAGCATATGAAAAACGTGGAATTGCCGTTAATGTACCGGAATGGGTAATGGAAAGGTGCATCCAGTGCAACCAGTGTTCGCTCATATGTCCCCACTCCGTAATAAGGCCCTTTCTTATTAATGATGAGGAGCTTGAAAAGGCACCGGAAACCTTTGTCACCAAGCCTGCCACGGGCAGGGCATTTGAAGGACTGCACTACAAGATACAGATAAGTCCGATGGATTGCACCGGCTGCGGCAATTGCGCCGACATATGTCCCGCAAAGGGTAAGGCACTCATCATGAAGCCGATTGATACACAGCTTCCTGCCGAGGTTGATAACTGGAGGTTTGCAACGGAAGAAGTAAGCTTCAAGGAGGGGCTTGCTTACGGCCCGTCCTTTAAGGACAGCCAATTCATGCCCCCGCTTATTGAATTCTCGGGAGCCTGCGCCGGATGCGGTGAGACTCCCTATATCAAGCTGGTAACGCAGCTTTTTGGTGAGAGAATGATGATTGCAAATGCAACAGGCTGCTCTTCAATATGGGGCGCCTCAGCTCCAAGTACGGCATATACTGTGAACAGGGAGGGTAAGGGACCGGCCTGGGCTAATTCCCTGTTTGAGGATAATGCTGAATATGGCTTCGGAATGTATCTTGCCGTAAAGCAGATCAGAAACAAGATTGAGGAAAGCATGCGAAAGCTTATGGATATGAATGTTGAGGAAAAGATCCGGGAGGCCTTCCATGACTGGATACACTACAAGGAGGATGCCAGGGCAAGCAAGGAGACGAGCCGGAAGGTAATTGCCGCTCTTGATGGTTTTGTTTCAACAGATATAGAGGCAGTTGACCTGGTGGAGGAAATCAGGCAGAACAGGGATTATCTGACGAAACGCTCTATATGGCTGGTGGGCGGTGACGGCTGGGCATATGATATCGGTTTCGGAGGCCTTGACCACGTAATGGCATCAGGAGAGGATGTTAACTGTCTTGTGTTTGATACCGAGGTTTACTCCAATAC
>DCTS01000043.1:0-25967 GCA_002329645.1 Lachnoclostridium sp. UBA1434
GTTCTTAACATAGTCGGCATGTCCGGGGCAGTCAACATGTGCATAATGCCTCTTCGGCGACTCATATTCTACATGGGCAGTAGATATTGTTATTCCCCTTGCTTTTTCTTCAGGAGCCTTATCTATCTGGTCAAATGCAACGCTTTCACCAGTTCCGAATCTCTCATGAAGTGTCTTTGTGATTGCTGCTGTAAGAGTTGTCTTGCCATGGTCAACATGACCGATCGTTCCGATATTACAATGCGGTTTTGTTCTGTTAAATTTAGCCTTAGCCATTTTTACAACGTCCTCCTTTAATATAAAATGCTTCTTAGCAAATGTTTTCTTGCCTTAACGGCACTCCCCTGCCGGGCTGCTCCAATAATTACAGCTTGTTTGTCTATTGCTTCATATGCCCTATTATATTTCAACTTAGAAATATTTTCAAGCATAAACAATTGATTACCTTACTTTTTTACACTTTGCCGGTCTGATGCTATATCAGCTCCTGCCCCTTGATAACAGGATTTTATCCTGAATGCTCTTCGGAACCTGTTCATAGGAATGGAAGAACATTGAGAATGCTCCCCTGCCCTGAGTCTTTGAACGGAGTGTTGTGGAATAGCCAAACATCTCCGAAAGCGGTACATAACATTTTATCAGCTTTGAACCTGATACATCATCCGTACCCTCGATGCGTCCGCGGCGTGAGTTTACATCACCCAGAACATCGCCTAAATACTCCTCAGGAACGGTAACCTCAACCCTCATAATCGGTTCCAGCAATACCGCTCCGGCCTTAGCCATAGCATCCTTAAATGCCATTGAGCCGGCAATCTTGAAGGCCATTTCACTCGAGTCAACATCGTGATATGAGCCGTCAAAAACCGTAGCTTTTATGCCGAGCACCGGATAACCTCCGAGAATACCTGCCTTGGCTGCTTCTTCAATACCTGCTCCGATTGCCGGTATATATTCCTTAGGTATTACGCCGCCGATAACCTCGGAGTTGAATTCAAAGGTTTTCTCAGCATTTGCATCCATCGGTTCAAAGCGTACCTTACAGTGTCCGTATTGCCCGCGTCCTCCGGATTGCCTGACATACTTGCTGTCTACCTCAACAGTTCTCGTAAAGCTTTCCTTGTAAGCAACCTGAGGTGCGCCTACATTGGCTTCCACCTTGTATTCCCTAAGCAGCCTGTCAACTATAATCTCCAGATGCAGCTCGCCCATTCCTGCAATTATCGTTTGTCCTGTTTCTTTATTAGTATAGGCCTTGAAGGTCGGATCTTCTTCAGCCAGCTTTGCAAGAGCTTCGCCCATCTTATCCTGACCTGCTTTTGTCTTGGGCTCTATTGCTACATTTATAACCGGCTCCGGAAATTCCATGGATTCAAGGATTACAGGATGACTTTCATCGCATATGGTATCACCGGTAGTAGTAAACTTAAGGCCTACTGCTGCGGCGATATCTCCTGCATATACCTTATCCAGATCCATTCTCTTGTTGGCATGCATCTGAAGTATCCTGCCGACACGTTCCTTCTTGTTCTTGGTGGAGTTCATTATATATGAACCTGCACTCATCGTTCCCGAATACACCCTGAAGAAAGCCAGCTTGCCGACATAAGGATCGGCCATAATCTTAAATGCAAGTGCTGAAAAAGGTTCATCATCGGAGGATATTCTCTGTATTTCGTTGCCGTCCATATCCACACCCCTGACATCCGGTATATCTGTCGGTGCGGGCATGTATTCAATTATTGCATCCAGAAGCTTTTGTACTCCCTTGTTTCTGTATGCTGAGCCGCAGAGTACCGGTATGATTCTGACATCAATGGTTGCCTTTCTTAAGGCTGCCTTCAGTTCCTGTGTTGTGGGCTCAATACCTTCAAGGTACTTTTCAGTCAGATCGTCATCGGTCTCACATATTGCTTCTATCATTGCGGCTCTGTATTCCTCCGCCTGATCTCTCAGGTCTTCCGGAATCTCTTCAATTGTAATATCCTCGCCCTTGTCATCGTTATAATAATAGGCTTTCATTTCAAACAGGTCAATAAGCCCCTTAAAGGTGTCCTCCTTGCCTATAGGCAGCTGGATTGCAACCGGATTCTTACCGAGCCTTGAGCGAATCATGCCTATTACATTGAAGAAATCTGCACCTGAGATGTCCATTTTGTTAACAAATGCAATCCTTGGTACATTATATTTGTCAGCCTGCCGCCATACAGCTTCAGACTGGGGTTCTACTCCGCCCTTTGCGCAAAATACACCGACAGCACTGTCAAGCACACGCAGTGAACGTTCCACCTCAACTGTAAAATCCACATGTCCGGGCGTATCAATTATATTAATACGATGGGGTAATGCACCAGGAATTTTATTGTGCTCAAATTCCTGAGTCCAATGACATGTTGTAGCAGCTGATGTTATGGTTATTCCTCTCTCCTGCTCCTGCTCCATCCAGTCCATTGTNNGCCGGCGTCGATATGAGCCATGATGCCGATGTTTCTAGTCCTCTCTAACGGATATTCTCTTTCTGCCAAGGATAATTCCTCCTTAATTCAAGACAAGTGAACCTGGCATATGCTTCACTTGCATACTGACAAGGAATGACAAGTCATTCATTTATAACATGTTTCAAGTAATCGGAATGCTAAAATTCCTCTTATATCCGGTACAACGCAGGAAACCCTGCCGTCAGTTGTCAAGAATCAAAGAAGAACATGCTTATAATTACCACCTGAAATGTGCAAACGCCTTGTTTGCTTCTGCCATCTTGTGCATATCTTCTTTTCTCTTAACTGCGGAACCGGTATTATTGGCTGCATCCATTATTTCATTGGCAAGCCTATCCTGCATGGTTTTTTCTCCGCGCTTGCGGGCAAACAATGTAAGCCAGCGCAATGCAAGAGCCTGTCTTCTTTCAGGTCTGACCTCGACAGGTACCTGATAGGTAGCGCCACCGACTCTTCTTGCTTTTACTTCAAGAACAGGCATGATGTTGTTCATTGCTTCCTCGAATACCTCTACGGCATCCTTGCCGGTCTTGGCTGCAACCTTCTCAAAAGCTCCGTATACAATCTTTTGCGCAGTACCCTTTTTGCCGTCCAACATTATATTGTTGATAAGCTTAGTTACAACCTTATTGTTGTATAACGGGTCCGCCAATACGTCTCTTTTTTGTATATGTCCTTTTCTTGGCACGTCTCTTCCCTCCTTAACATTACCTGACGGATGTCCGTCAGTTTATTAATTCCTCGGTACTCACAACAAGTAAACCTAACAATGGTTCCTTGCTTAATTTGTGTTCGTGCTCAGCTTAATTCGTTTTCCATATGTGAATTGACCTAATTGTCAATCACCTTAATCTGTAACCCACAGAAATACAAATTAACGGAAATAAAAAATTAATCCGGCACTTAGCTTATACCTTGCTATTATTTTATTGCTTTGGCGCCTTAGGCCTCTTAGCACCGTACTTGGAGCGTGCCTGTTTCCTGTTGGCAACACCTGCGGTATCAAGCGTACCTCTGATAATATGATACCTGGTACCGGGTAAATCCTTTACCCTGCCGCCTCTGATCAGTACCACACTATGCTCCTGAAGGTTATGGCCTTCGCCCGGGATGTAGCTGGTTACTTCAATACCATTGGAAAGACGTACCCTCGCAATCTTACGGAGTGCGGAATTAGGCTTCTTGGGTGTTGCAGTCCTTACTGCTGTGCAAACGCCACGTTTTTGGGGCGATGACACATCCGTGGACCTCTTTTTCAGTGAGTTAAATCCCTTCTGCAATGCAGGTGCGTTAGATTTATACTCTACTACTTTTCTGCCTTTCCTTACTAGCTGATTAAAAGTGGGCATTAATTTTTCACCTCCTGAATAAATTCATTGCTTTGTTTTCTGTGGTTTTGACTGCGCATTCGGATACTATATAAGCATCAGCAAAATGCGCACAAAAAATACATAGCATGCAGAAATTTACACGCTAAATGATTATACTTTTTTAATATGCAATTGTCAAGAATAAATTTATTTTTGCATGTCTGCAAAAATTTATTTTTGTACATATAAAATTTATTTCGTATTTTTGTACCGTCTTATTTAATCCCTTCCGCTATGCCTGAGAGCCGTACACAACCTGCAAATGCTTTCCCGCAGCACTAAACTTGATATTTGCATAGTGATATAGTAAGATAAAGCTGAGTATCGGTAGTAATGTTATTCCTTATTGATATATAGGGGGGAAACGGTCGTGAAGGATATGGCTCAGACAGAACGGCAGATTTTTATATTGCTCTTGCTTTCGGAGAACAAGCGGGGCTATACTGTCAATGATATTCATGAATCACTTAAAAAGTGGGATGTTGTCGTTGATAAGAAAACCATTATGCGTGATATCGATTCATTATCAGGTATATGCTTCATATCGGAGGAGGAGCGTAACGGGAAGACATATTATACCGCAGATAAATTCAGGCTTCGTGATATTACCTTCACATCCTGCGAGCTTATATCCCTTGCGTTTTTACTGGAGCTTTTAAAGCCCTATCAATATATGACAATGGGGAGGACCTCCCGTGAGCTTATACATAAGCTTCTTGACAATACCACCAATTTAAACAGGGAGTTCATAAAACATTTCTCAGGGCTCGTTACTATTAATACCAATAACTATGTAAGTGACGACGTTAATCCTGAGATTGAGACCAGGCTGCAGGAGGCAATAAGGGATAAAAACAAGATCAGGATAATATATCACAGCTTTGGAAGGGATGAGGTTACCATCCGCGTAATCCATCCATATGAATTATGTATTAATGATGGCGCATTAAGTGTCGTCGGCTACTGTGAATTAAGGAACGATATCCGGGACTTCAGGGTTTCCAGAATCCTTGCACTAACCGGTTTGGATGAGAAGTTTACAATCCTGCCGGATTACTTTAACGGTAAGGAACGGCGCAAGTTCATTCATCTGTCCGGGAGTACTGTGGAGCAGATAATTATTGCCTTTGATAAGCAGACCTCCAAATACATATTGGAATATGAAGCGGAGCTTGCAGATGAAATTGTTAAAACAGATGATGGCATTACCTTTATCAGAAACACCGCCGTTACCGACGAGCTGATACGATGGATTCTTCAATTCGGTCACGGAGCCAGGGTGCTGAATCCCTCACACCTTAAGGAACGGATATGTCAGGAGCTGAAGAAAAGCCTGGAGCATTATGAGGCATGAAAAGCCTGAAGCATTATAAGATATGAAAAGCCCCGGGCATTATGAGATATAAAAGCCGAGGTATTATGCGGCTTAACAGCCCGGAGCATTATTATGTATGACGGGCTTAAGTACATTTTAGTACATTTAAGTTACAATTTTAGACAATCGAAAAAAATTATAAAAAGTTGTTGACATATAATGGGGTATTGTATATACTAGAGCAAAACCAAATATTAGTGCTGCTTAAACCGTTGAGTAAGAATAGTAGATAGGGCGAATCATTTTCAGAGAACCGCAGAGGGTGGAATTGCGGTAATGAATGCCATATTGAATGGACTTACGAGGGCAGGAAGAAAGGTTGAGACCGAGTAATGCCTGACGGAAACTCCATCCGTTAACAAGGGAGCATATATGATTGTATATGGAATGAGTGGGTGCGTATGCACCAAACCGGGTGGTACCGCAGGAGCGATATATAGCTTCTGTCCCAGTAGATTGCTGGGACGGGAGCTTTTTTATTGAATAAGAAGCTAAGGGGAATTTTCTTATTCAATATATACAACATCAATAAATTGGCGGCAATTCCGTCATACAACATTTAATTAATTTAAAGGGAGGAAACAAAAATGGCTGTAAAAATTCCGCACAGACTATATCTATCAGAAGATGAGATGCCGAAAAAGTGGTACAACATGCGGGCAGATATGAAAAATCTGCCGGATCCTCTTCTTAATCCTGCTACTCTGGAGCCGGTTAAGACAGAAGATCTCTATCCTGTATTCTGCGAAAAGCTCGCACAGCAGGAAATGGATGAAAAAACAAGGTATTTTGAGATTCCGGAGGACATCCAGGAGTTTTACAGGATGTTCCGCCCCTCACCCCTTATCAGGGCTTATAACCTGGAAAAGGCTCTTGGTACTCCTGCCAGAATATATTATAAATATGAAGGCAATAATACCTCAGGGAGCCATAAGCTTAATTCCGCAATAGCACAGGCATATTATGCTAAGGAGCAGGGTCTTGCAGGACTTACAACCGAAACGGGTGCCGGACAGTGGGGAACCGCACTTGCCGAGGCCTGCTCATACTATAAGCTGCCTTTGACAGTATTCATGGTTAAGGTATCATATGAGCAAAAGCCCTTCAGAAAAACCGTAATGCAGACCTTTGGCGCGGATATACTTGCAAGCCCAAGCAATACAACCAATGTCGGAAGGATGATTCTTGAGAAGAATCCGGATACAACCGGAAGTCTTGGATGTGCCATATCGGAAGCTATTGAAAAAGCGGTTTCAACCCAAGGCTATCGTTACGTCCTTGGTTCCGTACTTAGCCAGGTTCTGCTCCACCAATCCATTATAGGCCTGGAATCTAAGCTGGCTATGGAAAAGCTGGATGAATACCCTGATATTATTATTGGCTGTGCCGGCGGAGGCTCAAACCTGGGAGGCTTAATTGCCCCCTTCATGCAGGATAAGCTTACGGGCAAAGCCAATCCGCAAATTATTGCAGTGGAGCCGGCTTCCTGTCCATCCTTTACACGCGGCAAATATGCATATGATTTTTGCGATACGGGCAAGGTTACTCCCCTGGCAAAAATGTATACCCTGGGCTCAAGCTTCATTCCATCCGCAAATCACGCAGGAGGCTTAAGGTATCACGGTATGTCACCTATATTATCCAAGCTTTATCATGACGGTTATATGGATGCTGTTGCAGTTGAGCAAACGAAGGTTTTCGATGCAGCCATATTCTTTGCAAAGGAAGAGACCATACTGCCTGCTCCAGAATCTGCCCATGCTATCAGAGCAGCTATCGACGAAGCAATTAAATGCAGGGAAACCGGAGAGGCAAAAACCATATTGTTCGGGCTTACAGGTACGGGTTACTTTGATATGACCGCATATGGTGCATATTTGAACGGTACAATGACGGATTACATTCCGACTGATGAAGACCTTCAAAAGGGCTTTGATGAACTGCCTAAGGTATGAAAAAATGGCTTGAATAATAGACTTATATATATGACTTACTCATTGTTTATCTTACTTGCATATGTATCCTCCGCCATGTTTGAAGCGGGACTATAGAAATGTAATACTTCCATATTAAATGGATATGTATTGCAGCAGCTTCAATAATACATGTTTCTTTCCGCTGTCGTGTATGTTATAATCTGCTTATCAGATACGCCAACAGCAAAATCGGCTTATAGCATGACATATTCCGGAAAGTGCGGATGTACTGAATTCAAAAGATGGAGGATAAGCAATGAGTGAGCGCCAGGTGATTTTGGATGAAAAAATCAGGGAGTTAATATTATCCGCCAACAAACACAATGATGTACTGGAACTGGAAAGTATAAACGCATTAATATCGGAATTTAACCTGAACAGCAAGCAAATCGATACGCTGTATGATCAGCTTGAATCCTGTGATATTGTAGTGCTTGACCCTTCCATGGAAGATGAAGCGGCTCAGAAGGATATTGAGGATATTGAAAAAATTACTGATGTGCCGGAGGATGACATTATATCTGAGCTGCCATCCTCCGCCGCATCTGACGACCCGGTACATCTTTACCTTAAGGAAATCGGCAGCTACCCTCTTCTATCCCTATCGGATGAGATTGAGCTGTCAAGGAGAATTGAACAGGGAGATGAATCTGCCAGGCAGCAGCTGGCCGAATCTAATCTTCGCCTGGTAGTAAGCATTGCAAAAAGATATATCGGAAGAGGGCTTTCATTCCTGGACTTAATTCAGGAAGGGAACTTAGGGCTTATAAAAGCAGTGGAAAAATACGACTACACCAAGGGTTTTAAATTCAGCACCTATGCCACATGGTGGATCAGACAGGCAATTACAAGATCTATAGCAGATCAGTCCAGAACCATACGTATCCCCGTACATATGTCGGAAATCATTAATAAAACCTACCGGATTCAAAGAACACTGCTTCAGGAGCTGGGCAGGGAGCCATCCGACCAGGAGCTGTCAGAGGCTCTTAAGATGCCGGTTGAAAAGGTAAGGGAAGTCCTGAAGGTCTCTGCCGACCCAATATCTCTTGACACTCCTATAGGTGAAGAGGATGACAGCCACCTTGGAGATTTTATTAGTGACGATAACATAACCGGACCTGAAGATGCGGCATCCTTCACCCTACTCAGAGAGCAGATATCCCGGCTTTTGGATACTCTGACCGAGAGGGAACAGCGTGTCCTTACGATGCGCTTCGGACTTAAGGACGGCAGGCCCCGCACACTTGAGGAGGTCGGGAAGGAATTCAATGTGACACGGGAGAGAATACGTCAGATAGAAGCAAAAGCCCTTCGTAAGCTTCGCCACCCCAGCAGGGCTAAGATGCTCAAAGGCTTTGAGATAATATAGTTTGAAAGGATATTTAATGAAGAGAATTATTTTAATGGTCATACGAAGCATATTCAACCTTCCGTTCTGGATGATACGCCTGTACAGACTCGGCAATGCAGAAAAATATAATGCTGAAACCAGATATGCATTTCTTCATAGAGTCACGCCGATTGCAATAAGACGCGGACGGATAAAAATACTGTGTACCGGGCTGGAAAACCTGCCCCGGGAGACCGGTTATGTCATTTTTCCGAATCATCAGGGCATGTTTGACGTACTGGCTTTTATCCAGACACATGAAAGACCATTTGTTACAGTCATGAAAAAGGAAGTTAAGAAGAATTTCTTCCTGCAAATGATAGTAAATATTTTTCAGGCGGAGGTAATCGACAGGGAGGATATACGTCAATCCATGCAGGTAATAATGAATATGACAAGGCGTGTACAAAAGGGTGAAAATTTTATTATTTTTGCCGAGGGCACACGTTCACGAAATGGCAACGAACTGCTGGATTTTAAGGGCGGAAGCTTTAAGAGCGCCATGAATGCAAAATGCCCTATTGTTCCTGTTGCCCTTATAGATTCCTACAAAGCCTTTGATTCCGGCTCCATAGCTAAACTGACAGTACAAATCCACTACCTGAAGCCTCTGTATTATGAGGATTATAAGGACATGAGATCTACAGAGATTGCACAATACGTTTCTTCTATAATCAGGGAAGAGATTAAAAATCGCCTTGCGCCTGATAATATTTCTTAGACTATCTTTTATCTTTTTTTTCACTCATTTCTCATATTAGCTCATATATTGTATATTGGTTACATATAATGGTTATTATGTAAGCAAATGGTTGATTTTCCTGTTATCATAAGCTATAATAGCTAAGTATCATGTTATAAATATTTTGTAATCTTTATATCGGAAGGTGTAAGATGAGGTTCAGGAAAATAATATTTTCCATAGCCATACCCTTGGGCATATTCTGGCTGTCCATAGTTTTGGATATAGCCGCACCTGTGAAGGTAAGCCATGATAATGGCTCTGATAGAAATGCCATGGTTAAAACAGCGGACTCTTCCTCTAACGAGGAAGAGGCTTACTATCTTGCTGCCTTTTCGGAAGGACAAACGACAGCATACGTCGGAAATAAACTGTATATGGCTAATTCAAATAAAGATGCGGATGACAGCAATGCTTCCGCAGGCAAGGAAACTAATATGCCTGCAGATGGAAGCGGTACAGAAGAAATATATGAAATTACTTCTGACAGCAATTCAGTTGACAGAAATGCAGCCGATATAAATGCAGCTGACAATAATGCAGCTATCGGCGGCAATATGACAGATATGAGCAGAGGTGCAGCAATAAGCAGTGATCAGACAGGTGCAGTCAGTACTGCAGCGGACAGCAGTGGTATTGCGGAAAAAGCTACTGCAGCGGATGACGGGGGTATTACCAATTCAGGAAGTATTACAGCCTATGGCATCAATACTCTGGATGCCGACAATAATTCGGCGGAGGATGGCAGTGTTACGGATTCAGGCAGCAATGAGACGGTTTTAGATGCGGACGAACCCGGGGAAGCACCTTCAAAGTTTGCCAATATAGGCATATCAATTGCCGGCAGCTATGTAAATATTCGCAAGGAGCCAAATACTGAAAGCGATGTACTTGGCAAGCTGTATAACGGGGCTGCAGCAGAAATAATTGCAACCGAGGATTCATGGTATCTGGTTGAATCCGGCGGCGTTAAGGGATATATCAAGATGGATTACTTAAAGACCGGAATCCCCGATGACGAGCTTATGAAAAAGTATGGCGTATTAACTGCCCGGGTTAATTGCGACGGCCTTAATGTCAGAGAAAAGCCGGATATCGAAGCAAAAAAGCTGACAGTCATATACCAGAATGAGAAGTACCCGATCATGGACCTTCTTGACGAATGGGCCAAGGTCGACATAAAAGACGATAACGTCATAGGATATGTGAAAATTGAGTATATTGAAATAATCACTACTTTCAAGGACGCCGTATCCAGGGAAGAAGAGCAGGAGCTCCTCAGGCTTAAGGAGGAGGAACGGATTAAAAAGGAGACTACAGTCAAATACCGCGACAGTATGAACTACACAGATGCGGACTTAAAGCTTCTGGCATGTCTTGTGCATTCCGAAGCCGGCGATCAGCGGTATGAGGGCAAGCTTGCCGTTGCAAATGTGGTTCTCAACCGCGTAAAATCAAGCAAGTTTCCTAATACCATTAAGGGAGTAATATATCAGCCCGGTCAGTTTGCCGTTGTACGCAGCGGTTCCCTCCAAAAGCAGCTGGATAAATACGAAAGCTACTCAACCGAATCCCAGCTTTTGTCCATCAAGGCAGCCAGAGCTGCACTGGAAGGCGCCAACAATATCGGAACCCGTATGTATTTTCATACCTATAGTCTTGCTGTAAAGAAGGGATATCATAAAAAGTCCACCAGCGTAAAGCTGCAGGACCATTTATTTTGGTAGAGTCTGCTTAAAACAGTACCAGCTGCCTGGGAATACCGTTCTCATACTTAAGATTTATCTCGCCGCGAATTAAGGGCCTTAGATATTCCATCATCTCTTGTGTCACATCATTTCCCGTCGGGGCTATATAGCTTGACGGAACCGTTTTTTCATGGTTGGCAACCTCGTTTACGGGAACGGATATATATTCAACAAGATAAGGTGCATTGCTTATTCTCTTGACTGCAGCCATTCTGCCCGTCTCATTGTTAATCGCACAGCTTAAGGCCTTCTGTCCAAGCATTACGGATTCCGATATATCAGTTTCACTGGCAATGTGTGCCGCCGCACGCTGCATAAGATTTAATTCTACGGAACGAACCTTGCATCCGATCCTGCTGCGTACAAGCTGCTCCAATGCCCTTGCCGCACCGGCTATATATTTATGTCCGAAATTATCAACCGCTCCGCTTGAAATAATATCGGATACATAAGCTCCGCTTTTATCCTTAATCCCTTCGCTTACTGCAACAAGCACCCCGGGCTTTTCTGAAAGCTTATTCTTCACATCCCTCAGGAAGCTTTCTGAATCGAACTCCCTCTCACAAAGATATATCAAATCAGGCCCGTTACCTCCGTTTACCCTTGCAAGGGCAGAGCTTGCGGTCAGCCAGCCTGCATTTCGTCCCATAATCTCAACGATTGTGACTGCCGGGACATCATAAACACTTATATCTCTGTCCAATTCGGATATGGTGGTTGCAATATATTTTGCCGCCGAACCAAAACCCGGACAGTGATCGGTAAGATTCAAGTCGTTGTCAATTGTTTTAGGAGCTCCCATCACTCTGGTATCCAGATTGTTCATTCTGCAGTATTCGGAAAGCTTATCAACCGTATCCATGGAATCATTTCCGCCGATATAAATGAAATACTTAATATCATATTTCTTAAAGGTTTCTATAATGCTTTTATACGGCGTTTCATCCTGCCGCCAGTCCTTCATCTTGTACCTGCAGGATCCAAGGGCTGATGAAGGAGTATAGGTCAGGGTGTCCAGCTTATCATAATCCGACATCAGTGTGCTCAGATCAATCAGATTATCTTTAATTGCTCCTTCTATACCGTATTTTGCGCCATAGACCTTATCTATCTTCCCGTATATTTTTGCTCCCTGCAGAACACCGACCAACGTAGCATTAATTGCAACAGTCGGGCCTCCGGATTGAGCGACCAGCAAATTATTCATTTTTATTCCTCCTCTAAGCTATCTCGTATAAGTATTTTCCATGAATAAATATTCGCACAGGTTTTACCGTATAGGTAACTCCATACAAAATTATCCCGCACAAATATTTTCCTGTAAAAATACTTTTCTTCTTACTATATTACTGCAAAGCAAGATTTTATCATGTATGTATAATCCCGTCAACAATGGCAGACAATTCTCATCCTTTTTTACACAAACATTTCTCATTCTTTTTTTACCCTGAGGGGATATGCAGGATCAAATACGGAATCAATCTTTACCGCATAGGATGTCCTGTTCTTAATATCCTGATCCGTAATATAATGCACATCCAGCAGTCCCTCGGACTTGTAGCCTGTTCTTAAGAAATTCATCTCGGACAGAGCCAGGCTCCAGCCGTTAAGCCAGGCATCCAGCTTTCGTCTCTGTTCCTCGGTTCCTTCAATATGAATCAGGATGTCTATGTCGCTATTAAGCCTGGCCGTGCAGTTATTGGTGCTTCCAAACAAATATATGCCTCTTACCCCGTAAGCATCCATATCCATACGGGCTGCTATCTGCTCCGCCATGAAATGCCTCCACTTCCAGCCCTGATCCTCTTTTCCTTCAGTATAGCCCTCCGAAACCGGAAGCTCTTCCTGCCTGCCCTCCTGAAGCCTTGCCGAATCCTCCAGATATGCTACTGCCTTCTCAAGGTCGGCATTCATAAGCACTATCATTTCCTTGCCGAAATAGTTATCCTCAATTCTTATAACCTTGATAACATTCTCAAGGTAAGCATATTGCGGAAGCATCCCGGCCAGGGCATTTTTTGAGCTGCGAAAAAAAGCCTTGTTGAACACAACATCCCTGTCTTCAGGATATAAGGGTAGATATTTAATGTTTTCCTCAACCAGGTCCTGGAAAAAGTGTGTGCCGAATGAAAGCTCCGGCTGGTACTTGGATTCCTTTGAGGCAAGCTCTATAAGCATTGCAGTGTTATTGATGTCCGAATATGAAACCGGTACGCCCAGCTTAATATCTCCCCTGCTTCCCCATCGTCCCGGGCCCATAAGTATGAAGCTTCGCCTGGGTAATATCATGTTAAGAGCGCTCACCACGGCTGCAACATTCCTAAGGTCCTCATGCTTCTCAAGCCTGCCGTACTCCAGGGGGTCCACATATACCACTGTTCCTATCCTGGCAGCCTTGCCGTTGGATATATACCTGCTAGCTGTAAAGATGACATTTTGGTATGGGATATCGGATGGAATTGCCGCCGGAGTATTGTCATAATTCCTGCTCTGAGACCGGCACTGAAGAAGATAAAAATTCTCACCGTCCCCTGCGAACTCTATATCAACCGGATACCCCAGATTATCCTTAAGTATCCTCAGAATGGTTTGAAGCTGCTTTATAAACGTTGTTTTAGTGATCAGATTATCAAAGGTTATTATGATCTTCTCGGAAGAAAAGTCTGTTGCATACTTGTTCGTTTCAACAATGAAGTCATTCTTCATGGCGGAAGCTATAAGCTGGGCATTAGGAAGCTTATTGCCGTATTCCTTCATGAGGCGGTCAACCGGCAATACGGTAAATCTGTTGTTTTCCACATCAAGCACATCCATATACTGGGGAGAGTACTTCTGTATCTCCTGTATGGACTGGTTCACTCTCAAATTAGGCTGGCCCGGCGATATAAGTATGGGAAAATCATCTCCCACCCTGTCAACAGATCTTGTGCCAAGCCCCGCAACCATCCTTATAAGCCCGTCCTCCCGCTTTATTCTGGGTGACCAGCGCAGCTCGTTATTGCTGAAGGCAACACCGGCATATAATGGGAAGTAATAAGGCCCCACCCTGCAGCCTACAACCTCCTGTATAAGGATTCCCATCTGCTCGGAGCAGTCTATAAGGCTGCGTTCCTTCCGATATTGAATGGAGTCGGGGCTGAACATTGATGCATATACCTCAAGGATACCCTCTGCAAGCTGCTGCCTGCGTTCTGCCCTGGTGCCCGTGTTGGTGATAAACAGGCTCTTATACTTGCCTGAAAACGAAGAATCCACCTGATCCTCAAGGAGGCTTGAGGATCTTATTATAAGAGGCTTATCCTCACAGACATCCAGTATCTGATTCAGCTCGTTCAACACATAGGTCGAAAGCCTTGCATTCTTCATCAAATGAATAATTCTCGGATAGCTGGTCCTTATCTCCAGCATATCCAGGTACTTATGCTCGTTTAACTCATCCAGTCCATTGTCCTCTATCAGGTATCCCAGCTCGTCGGAAGAGATGTACCAGGTTTTAGGAACGGTTACATTGCTAAGTTCCGGATACTCATCCTTATGGGCTTCAATAATCTGGCTTGCCAGAAAAAGACCTGTGCCCTTGCCGCCTATCTTCCCTATGCTTCTGGGTGAACAGATAAATGTATCCAACAGCTTTTCGAAGGCTTTAATGCCTATATGCTTTTGAACCTGGGCTATAACCTTAGGATTATCTGTAAGGAATCTTCTGGTAAGCTCGGCTTTCAACCATCTGTCCGTAGCTTCACTGTACATTTCATTGTCCTTGACAGCCTTCAGATACTGCGACAATGCTGACTGTATCTTTCTTATATCTGAATCCTTTTTATCAACCACCTTAATCAGCTCGTAGGTCTTTCCCTGATACACCCACAGACTGATGTATTCATATATCTTTTCATCCTCCATGGTATCGGCGGCCGATGCAAAAAGAATCTGGCTCAATCTGATTACATCAACGGCAGGAAGGGTCTCAAGAGGATAATTGATTTCCCTCTGGGAGTCGTACTTGACCCAATCCATTTCATTGAAAATATTCTTAACCAGGTTGGGATTCGTTCCCGCCAGCAGAGAAATCATTTTTTCACACACATACAGCAGGATTTCATGATCCGTCTTCTGCAGCAAATCCAGGATCGCTTCCCATCGGCTTCTGAAATTCACTGCGGAGGAGAATTTTTCTTTGCTTACAGCCTCGCTTATACGTCTGGAAATGGTGTTCAGCAGCCTAAGCTCCTGATCAAGAAATACTATTTCATGCTCGGGGAATGTATTCTTCGGATACATAACCTTGATATATCCCCTTGCATCACCGTTAACTATGATGGCCGAGCCAAGCTCGTCCACCTCGTCGGCTATCGGCTTTGAACAAAACACCTGTCCGTCAAATTCTATGGCAACGGTGCATGCATGGATATTCCGAAAACCGTTCGGTATGATATTTGATATTGTAGACAGGCTTTCCTGAAGAGAGGGAAGAGTCAGAGCTTCATCAATCAAATACAGGCATTCCAGTTCCTTTGCTCTCTCAACGAGAACTTCCTTCGGTATTTTCTTGTATCTGTTCATTTATACCTCCCTTTTTACGCCGGGCTTAACGCTGATATAGCCCGGGATAGTGAACCTCTTAGGACAAAAGTTACGAGAATATACAACCTGCTAATTCATATTATGCAAGCTAATCCTTGCGGTATAAAATGCACATAAGCCTTATGCATATGCTTACGCCAGGCTTATGTGCATATATTATCACTCAATATATACCCTTAACCATTATACCCAGCCGCGCAGCTTAACAGCTTCGGCAACACGGTTAATTGCAATAACATAAGCCGCATCCCTCATGTAAAGCCCTTTGTCTTCTGCCAGTTTATGTACGGCCCAGTATGCGGAGGTCATCTTTTTATCAAGCTTTTCAAGTACTTCTTCCTTTGTCCAGAAATAATTCATATTGCACTGTACCTGTTCGAAATAGCTGCAGGTAACGCCTCCGGCGTTGCAGAGGAAGTCCGGAATGAGGTATATTCCTCTTGCCTTGATAAGCTCGTCCGCATCAGGGGTTGTAGGACCGTTTGCACCCTCGCAGATTACTCTGACTTTATTGCTTATTCTTGTAAAGGCTTCCGGAGTTATCTGATTCTCCAGCGCACATGGAAGAAGTATGTCGACATCCTGGGCAATCCAGTCGCTGCCGTCCAGAACCTCGTATCCGAACTCTATTGCCTTATCTTTGTTGATTGTACCAAAGGAATCCTTAATGGATGCCATCTGCTCCACATCAATACCGCTCTGCCTGCGGAAGGTATATGCCTTCTTATCGTGATTGTCCCAGGAGGATACAGCTATTAATTTACCGCCAAGACCTACATATAAACGTGCGCAATATTCGGCAACATTTCCAAATCCCTGAAGGCTTGCTGTTGTTGAAGCGATATCTATTCCAAGCGCCTTAAGGGCTTCCCTTAAAGTGTATACCACGCCGTAACCTGTTGCTTCGGTTCTTCCGAGTGATCCTCCCATGCCTACAGGCTTTCCGGTAATTGTTCCCGGGTAATGTCCTCCATGCATGGCTTCAAACTCATCCATCATCCACAGCATATGCTGTCCGTTTGTCATCATGTCGGGAGCCGGTACGTCCAAATCAGGCCCGATATTTTTACCAAGCTGCCTTATATATCCGCGGCATAATTTCTCCTGCTCGCCCTTTGAAAGGTTATGGGGGTCACATATAACTCCTCCCTTGCCTCCGCCTAAAGGTATGTCCACAACTGCGCACTTCCATGTCATCCACATAGACAGAGCACGAATGGTGTCAATGGTTTCCTGGGGATGGAAGCGTATCCCTCCCTTTGCAGGCCCTCTTGCATCATTGTGCTGGATTCTGTAGCCGTTAAATACCTTAGTGCTTCCGTCATCCATTTTTACCGGAATTGTGAAATGATATTCCCGGGCAGGCTGGCGCAACAAAACCCGTGTGGCCTCATCAAGCCCTATCATATCGGCTACATGATCAAATTGCTTTTGTGCTGTAACAAACGGATTGTAGGATCCCTGTTCCATAATAATCTCCTCGCTAGTTTATATTTTTATTATTTGCGCTTTTACATGGTAAAGCGTAGAAATTCTAATATCATTATACTTTTCATGTGTAAAATGTCAATAAAATTATCCGGACATTTATAAGACAAAGCATAATTATACGGGCATTTGTAATACCCATGAACTGACCTGTACTAATGTACACTTAAGGTGCATACCCCATGCTTTCGCATTGGATCATGCACCTTTATTATACACATGGCACAATACCGGGTCTGTCTTATATAGCCGTTAATTACCGCATTCAATGCTGATTTCATTAAATTTGTCCAGGAGATCTTCAACCTTCAAGCCCTTCTTTTGCTCACCCTTTTTATCAATGACTATTTCACCCTGATGCATCATAAGCAGGCGATCCCCATATTCCACCGCATATCTTAAGTTATGCGTGACCATGATGGTGGTCAGCTTCTTCTCCCTGACTATCATACCGGTAAGCTCCATTATCAGCTCGGCCGTCTTGGGATCAAGGGCTGCCGTATGCTCATCCAAAATCAAAAATTCAATGGGCGTCATTGTGGCCATAAGCATTGCCAGTGCCTGTCTCTGGCCTCCGGATAAAGAGCCTACCGGAACATCCAGTTTATCCTCAAGTCCCAGGTTCAAAGTCTTAAGACTTTCACGGTAATAGTCAATCCTCCTTTTATTGGTGCCCAAACGAAGGTTAAAGCTCTTCCCCTTATTATCCGCAAGGGACATATTCTCAAGAATGGTCATACCGGGACAGGTGCCCATTGCAGGGTTCTGATATACCCTTCCCATACTCCTTAATCTCCTGTATTCAGGTATATTCGTTATATCCTTGCCGTTTATGTTTATACTTCCGCCGTCTACGGGAATACTTCCGCAGATTATGTTCAGCATTGAGGTTTTACCGGAACCGTTGCTTCCTACAACGGATACAAATTCCCCTTCATCTATATCAAGGCTGAAGTCTTTGAACAGGCACATCTCGTTGACCGTTCCGGGATTATAATATTTATTTATGCTTTGAAGCTTAAGCATTGGCTTTAACCCTCCTTTTGCGGTCATGGCTTACCACCAGAATGAGAAGGAACAATATGGAGGTTATTAGCTTTAAGTCCCTGGCTTCCATTCCAAAGGATATGGCAGCGGCAACACAGGCTTTATATAGAATTGATCCTATGATTACTGACGTGGTAGCTCTAAGCGGCATCCTCTTAAACAGGTTTGTTCCGATAATAACACTCGCAAGGCCTATTACTACCGTACCTGTACCGGTTGAAACCTCAAAAAAGCCGCTCATTTGAGCATATATGCTGCCTGCAAGCGCTACATATGCATTTGCAATTGCAAGTCCCACTATCTTAACAGTTCCCTTATCCTTGGCAAGAGAGGTAACCAGTGTGTCATTATCCCCAACGGCTCTTAATAGATACCCTGACCGGGTTTTCAAATATATATCCAGTATAAGCTTCATAATTGCAGCTATAATAAGCAATATGGCCAGAACAAGATACGGTCTGAAATAATCAGGGATTATTCTGTTTAATAATGGATTGTCAAATATAGAGGATTTTGAAAAAATGGGCAGATTGGCGCTTCCTGCAATCCTCAGATTCAATGAATACAAAGCCGTCATCATTATAATGCCCGACAAAAGGTCCCGGACCTTTAGTCTGACATGTATAAGTCCTGTCAGTATTCCGGATAATCCGCCTGCAAGAAAGGCTATCGGAAGCGTCAGCAGCGGATTAATGCCTTTTACAATCAGCACTGCTGCAATAGCGCTCCCAAGCGGGAATGTGCCATCCACAGACAGGTCCGGAAAATCCAGAATCCTGTAGGTTATATATACTCCAAGAGCCATTATTGCATATACAAGGCCTTCTTCCAATATACCGATAATTACCTCCATACTCTGCCTCCCTTAACTGCTTCCATATACCATATTCGGCTAATTCTTAAGTTGTATCCAAATAGCTCTTTTAGCCTGTCAGCCCGAATGAAATGTCAAACACTCATATTAACAGGCTTATTCAGCAATAGTATTAAACACTTCCTTAGCTTCGCTTACCAGATCCTCGGGGATGGTAATCCCGAGATTATCGGCTGCTGCTTTGTTGCAGTAGAAGGAAGCCTCCTCAATGATCTCATACTTCATCTCGCTTGCCTTCCTTTCACCCTTAAGCACCTGTGCCGCCATCCTCCCTGTCTGCTTTCCAAGGTCGAAGTAATCAAGTCCTTCTGCTGCAAGACAGCCTATCTTAACCTGTTCCACTTCACTTCCGAAAACCGGAATATTCCTCTGTGCAGCCTTCTCTAATATCAATGGAAGTGAGCTTACCACCGTATTATCTGTCAGGTTGCTTATGCAATCCACCTTGCCCAGCAGGTTATCTGCTGCCAGGGGAATATCTGCCGTGGTTGCAATCCCGCTTTCCACTATCTCAAATCCGTAATTACCCGCCAACGACTTGTACTCCTCAATTGCCGATATGGAATTAGCCTCGCTGGTGCTGTACATAATACCGATTTTTTTTGCCTCGGGCAAAATTGCACGAATCATATTGAGCTGTTCCTTAACAGGCAGCTTGTCGCTTGTCCCGGTAGTATTGCCTGTTGGCGTCTTGTCTTCCTTAGCAAGCTCCGCTATAACCGGATCTGTTACCGCAGTGAATATAACGGGGATTTTGGTGTTCTTTGCCGCACCATATGCACTTTGAGCCATAGGAGTTGCTATTGCGCAGATTAAATCGACCTTCCTGGATATAAAATTGTCGGCAATCTGTGCTGCTGTTCCTGTGTCGGCACTGGCATTTTCCACTAACACCTTGAGGTTTTCCCCCTCCTTATAGCCTGCCTCTTCAAGGCCTGCAAGAAATCCCTCCCTGCAGTTATCAAGGGAAGCATGCTCGGCAAACTGTCCTATTCCTATTGTTACTACTCCTTCATCCTTCTTATTGCATCCCCCAAATATTGCGGCTGCAAAAACCATTACTAAAATTACAGCAATTATTTTCTTCATAACATATCCTCCCATACTTACTTTTCATCCGCCTGTTGCAGGCGATATTTGTTCCTGCCCGGGTACCGGTTTTCAAGGATATCCCTTAACAATAATAAAGCCCAAGTATAATTGTACAATTATACTTGGGACGATAGTTATCCGCGGTACCACCCAACTTGATAATGATTATTCATTATCCGCTCTGTCATATACACAATATATATGCCATCCATATAACGGTTATGGTTGCCGTCAACGCCTACTATAAGTTCGGGTTGCCCTCAAAAGCCCATTCAGCTAAAGACTCCATACCGCATTCCACCAAGTGCGGCTCTCTGTAATTTCGTGCAATAGCTTACTCTTCTTTCTCAACGGTTTAGCATATCGATGTGAACATCATAATACCGGTGGAAGCTTTTGTCAAGAGCAAATTGCCCTCTTAAATGCATAAGATTTTATGCTCCTAATGCTCCATATATCACTTATTAGCATAAATCACTTACATAAATCTGCACGAAAATCCGGGTTGATTGCATAGAAGTTTTTGGAATCAAGCCCATCCAGCACGACTCGCAGCGCTTCGCCAAATCTTTGGAAGTGGTTGATTTCCCTCTGCCTTAAAAACTTGATCGGATCGCATACCTCCTGGTCATGCACCAGTCTAAGGATATTGTCATAGGTAGTCCTTGCCTTCTGCTCTGCCGCCATATCCTCAACCAGGTCTGTTATAGGGTCTCCCTTGCTCTGGAAGAAGCATGAATTGAAGGGTATTCCCCCTGCCGACTGGGGCCATAATGCAAGCGTATGGTCAACATAATATTTTTCGAAGCCGCCTTCCATAATCTGCTGCGGTGTCAAATCCCTGGTGAGCTGATGGACTATTGCGCTTACCATTTCCATATGTGCCAATTCCTCGGTACCGCCATGATGTCAATGATCTTTTTCAGTGGGTTGAACGAGGCAATCGGGGATATAAAACCAAATCAAAGCTATCAGGTGATGTATGCCACCTGCAGCCTTGCTTTTTAGTATATACAACCTTTTTAAGGACTTCCTTGAGCAGGTCGTTTTTAGCATTCGGTTCGGATATCGCATGATATGCTTCAATTATTGTTTCAACCTTTGGTATAATGACCATGCACTCTTTCTCTCTTTTTTCTTCTTCTGCCATCATAGCCCGTACTTTTATATAATCCTCCTCGACTTTTTTCAGCCGCTCGGCAAGTATCTGCGACCTTTGCTTGTATTTGTCAATATCATAAACCCCCTGTTCAACCAAATCATCGAGTCCGGATTGCTGCCGACGCAGCGTCGTAATCTCTTTTTCAAGGTTTGCCAGGGATTTACGGCAGAACTCAAGAGCCGGTCCGGGCGACTTTTGGGGTTTTTCTTCAATATTCCACGGCAGCTTATATCCTGCCAGCCAGTTTTTAAGTCCCTCAATGACCTTTTCTTCGACTAAATTCAGATGTGATGATACATTTTCACATGATGCTTTGGGACACATTAAAGTATCGGGATAATTATTGCCATATGGGCGTCTTATCATTTTGCGCTTACATATACCGCACACTACCAGCCCGGCCAGCGGATTTTTAACAGTATTTTTTTCACTCACCGGTATAGGCGGATTTTTCTTTATAAGCTCCTGTACAAGATTAAACATCTCCTCACTAATGATCCCCTTATGCCGGCCTTCTGCAATTATACAGTCCTCAGAACGAGGTCTTTCCACCACTATATGTCCATTTACCAGCTTTTTATTAGCTTTTCTCCAATTCCAACGCACTTTGCCGGCATATACCGGATTAATCAGTATATCTCTGATACTTGAGGAAGACCAGACAATCCCTTTTCTTGGACATATTTCAAGCTCATTAAGTCGTCTTGCAATTAATGTTGTGCCGAGTCTTTTATATGTACCGTCAGGCTGCTTCTCACCTGCTGTATACCACTCATAAATCATTCTTATAACATCAGCTTCCTCAGGCACTTCTCTTAATGTATAACCCTTTTCTTTATTTAGCTTAATTCGATCATATCCATATGGAGCTGTATTTCCTGCATACTTTCCCTCCAAAACCGACCTTTTACGCCCCTCCTGAAGCCTGCGAGTAATGGTTTTTAACTCACGCCTTGACATAAATAATCCGAATTCAAAATATTCTTCATCAAATTCATTGGTCGGGTCGTAGGTTTTATAGGGAGTTATAATGAGAGTTTCGCTGTATTTAAAGGTCTTGGCTACACGCCCCTGGTCGGCCGTATCACCACGGGCCAGACGCTCCACCTCCATAACCAGCACACCCCGCCACATCCCCTGCTCTACATCCTTTAAAAGTCGCTGCATTTGGGGACGGGCAGATATGGTTTCTCCTGACACGACCTCATGGTAGAATTCGCTTACAGTCAGTCCTTTACGTTTGGCAAGCTCCAGCAGGGCTTCTTTATGACGTCTGAGTGTTTCCTCCATACTCTCACTTTTATTATCATCCTTACGTGATTTTCTTAAATACATACAGTATTTGTCCGGCATACCTTTCCTCTCACCAATACAGGCACACAACAAAAATAAGGTCAATTTAACCTATGTTTATCAGCAGGAAATTATTCTGTATAACCCGGGTTTATTCGTCGCCCTCCTGTCCAAAGTGACAGGAATTTTCCGGCACAAATTACCATCTGAAAATGAGTTATGGCAGCCTGTAACAATGGCAATAAGACAAGCTTAAGAAGCATATACATCTACGGGGGGGTGAATATGTGGCTGAGAATTATGAAAGAACACAGGACAATATAGCAGAGGAGCTTATGATAGGCAACACCCGTATAAGAATATGCGACTATTATTGCAATAATTGCAGTAACAGGGATATTAAGGACATCTTAGACAGGATAGCCCTTATAGCACAGGAGCATTTTACTGCAGCTTCATTACAGCAAAAGAAAGCATAAATTTATCTGTGTCCAAAGCTAAAGTACTATAAGATTCGTATATAAGAAAGAAAAAAGGCTGTTGCAAAACCAAATCATCGGTTTTGCAACAGCCCAAAAATGTGCTACCATGTAGCGAGCATTTTTCTGCTTATATCTGCTTATCTCTTATCTGACGGTGACCTCTATTCTTTGCTTTGCATCCCCTGCCTCAGCAGTGATATATGTGATCCCTTCAGATTTTGCTGTGGCTTTTCCTGTAGTCTCATCAATTGTTATGATAGTCTCATCGTCTGAATACCATGCAATATCCCTGGAGTAGAAGCCATATGCTTTTGCCCTGAAATTATAGGTACTGTCTGCATTCATGACGGATTTTGCTATCACAATTTCAATACGTGCCTTCTCAACCTTAATATTAAATGTGACCGTCTTAACCTTACCGCTATATAGAGTAAGCTGCACTGTTATGACTGCATTGCCCTCACCTGTCGCTGTTNNTGTGATTGTCCCGTCTTTATCAACCCTGGCAACGTAAATATCACTTGAGCTATAGGAGGCAGTTACTCCGCCAATTGCTTTGGAGGATGCTTTACTCAGATTTTCAACCAGCTTAAGTGTAGCAGGAAGCTTAATTCTGATTTCGGTTGTATTTCCTCTGGTTCCGCCGAAATATAATTGATTATTCGGCACATATACTTCTATCTGATTACGTAACGAGGTAATCTGCTCAGCCTTGGCTTCCTCCTTTAATACCACATAGTCGGAGCAATGCACAAGGCTTATTGTTATAAAACCGTCCTCATCAACAGTATAGCGCGAGCTGTAGGGAAGTGTTTCAAGCTTTCCTGTTTCTTTGTTGTAGTGATACAGATATATCTGCATTCCGGGCTCTATACCATCAATATTTCCAACATATATTCTTACTGTGGCAGCAACAGGCAATTCACCGCTATGACCGAAGGATAGGATTAATCCCTGATTACCTGCCAATGTCTCTTTGATATTGTCAATTTCTTCATTATCACCCAATGGCTGAACATCAATCGACAGATTTACATCAGTAAGTGAACCCGTGGCATTACCGGTATCAAACTTCCAGGTATACAGCTCATTATCGTCTTCATCCTTTACTGTAACAGTTACATCCTCTCCGGCATCAATAGCCTTTTTGATAATATCAGAAGAGATAATCATTTCGTCATCGTCTTCATCCCCGTCACCTTCCTCCTGAGAGGGCTTGGTTATGTTAATATTAAACTTCTCCTCCGGTTCAGGTGTGACTGTCGGAGTCGGTGAAGGAGTGATAATCGGCTGTTCGGGTGTGGTAATCGGCGGTGTCGGTGTTGGTGGCGGTNNGGCGGTGTCGGTGTTGGTGGCGGTGTCGGTGTTGGTGGCGGTGTTACCGGTGTATCACTATAGACAATCACATAGATTGAGAACCTATCGGTCTCAAATGTGATTATACCGTTGGAATAGTTGGCATTCAATACTTCTGTCACACCATTATGTATCCTTATTACCCTATATTCCGACTTTCCTCGTAACTCCTCTGAAAGCTCCATACTAATCTCAACAGGCTCATCCAATTCGTTAATCTCCGTAACCCAGGCATCGTCGATTCCTGCTTTTACAATATACTCATTAAGGTTAAGATCCAGATAAGCTCCTGTTGCCATTTCTCCGGCAGCATTTGCCACAGTATCAACTTCATCGGAGCCAGGTGTATAATCATTGATTTCAAATTGCACATTGCCCTTAATATTGTTTTGGCCGATATCTATAAGAGCATCGGTTACTGAAGAAGCATTAGCCTCTATGATATCATCGCTTGAGATGAAACCGGCATACAGATGAACATGACTCTCCGGCATAATGAATGTATAAAATGCTCTTGTTTCACCCGGCGTAGTATCGATCGGATGTTCATAATCAAGATTTTGAATAAGGGTTCCCGCTTCGTATTGATATCCGTAATCGGGAAGCAGTTCTATAGTTACTACCGTACCTGCCTCAAATTGATAATCTACAAAGTCACCATCGTCTCCTTGGCATCTGCCTGTAGCGCCTTTTATTGACAGTTGTCCATTCCTTATCTCTTCATCCGGGTTGTCAACTATACCGTCCCTGTCATTATCATAGTTATAGCCTAATGTATACAGCCGGTTTGCGGTTGAAGCAAGATAATAAGAAGTAGCTGTTTCCTCTAAGTAGTACTTATTCTCCGAATGATTGCCTGGTGTCAAGCCGGTGACTATGGTATAAGGCATATTGATATAGGATTCAACAGGCCCTGTCATGTCCATATAATCCCATTTGTATACTTCAGAAGTAAAAATACCTTTATCGCTATATGTCATATTGAGGATTGAAGCCTCACCGACAAGGAAATGCGTGTCACTGGCACCTGTACCGGCAGAATTAATGTTTAGCCGAGCCGACTGACCCAGTTTAAAGCCATACTCCGAATTAACATTCTCCACCCCGACAGTATCTGCCCATATATTAATACTGCGAGGATTTACTGCCTCAACATTCAGGTTTCTATCTCCAACAATACCCTTACTTGCCCTTTCGCTGTCACTTCCAATATTTACGGTTATATCATCCTTAAAGGAAAGCCCATTATTTGACAGAATTCCGCCTTTCAGTGTTAAGGTATTATCCCTGTCATGTGTCGGGTCTGCTTCATCTCCCTTAAGGCTGTCATGGGGTGTGATTTCAGCACCGAAGGATAAGGCAATGGAATAATCCTCAAGACCCGGCAGGGTCAGCTTATCAACTACTGTATCGTCTTCCGCATATATACCAAAAACAGCAGTTCCTGACGTATATATACCGCCGACGGTGCCGCCTTTCAGATATAG
>DCTS01000043.1:26005-26386 GCA_002329645.1 Lachnoclostridium sp. UBA1434
TCTGCAGTATCCCTTCATCGGGGCCACCGGGGCCTCCGGAGCCTCCGCTGGTATCGGTAAAGCCTGCATCAGAACCTACATCAGGTGTGTTGTTACTTCCGCACTCTATTCCATTGCAGGTAACTGATGCGTTATCCTGTATGTATACATCAGGCTGCTGTTCCGGACTCTCCCCCTCGGTCCATATACTGTTATTCGCTGTTACAGTAACTGAATCCGTAAAGGTCATTGTTTTTATCCCTGCAGCTCCGTGTGCATCCAGAAGAATAGATCTTCCTCCCGTATTGATTGTCAGGCTTCCTGTACCGGAAAACGTAAGATTTCCCGCCATGACAAAAATACCTACCAGCTCATTTCCATCCGTTATCCCGGGTGCGGTAT
>DCTS01000051.1:0-133 GCA_002329645.1 Lachnoclostridium sp. UBA1434
GTTCAGTTATCAAGGTTCGTGCTGTGTTTTTCAACGTCAGCTTGACTATCTTATCATGCATCAAGGCTGTTGTCAACCATTTTTTCTCGTTTAAAATTTGCCATTTACATCACCTAAAAACAAGAAAAAAAGG
>DCTS01000051.1:163-19324 GCA_002329645.1 Lachnoclostridium sp. UBA1434
TCCCTTTCCAGGGGAGCCCCTTCAGCCTCTTGGGTATTTCTCCAGCTGAAAATAATGTACCCTTATTAAGAAAATCTGCTGTTTATAGCCAAAAACCTAATAATATATTACTCAGCTAAGGCTAAAATAAAACCACCGAAATGAGGTGGCTTCCATATTAAGCGGAGAGAGTGGGATTCGAACCCACGGTTCCTTTCGGAATCACTGGTTTTCAAGACCAGCCCCTTAAGCCGCTCGGGCATCTCTCCAAATGCCGCTTAGCTATTGTATCATCACAAATATGTTGTGTCAAGAGTTTTTCAGTTATTCACTTGAAAATTGTATATGTTTTTATCACAATTCGACAAATACTTCTTTGGCCAAAGCCTGTGCGTTTATTAGATCTTCAGGCGTAGTAAGCTTTATGTTGCTGTAGTCCCCGGGGATTATTTTTACGGGTTTTCCGATATATTTTTCATATATAAACGCATCATCCGTTATAACCAGATTCTTAGCATCCTCATCCTTATGCATCAGCTCATATGCCTGCTTTATTAGGTCGAATTCAAATGCCTGGGGAGTCTGTACAGACCATAGCGTATTCCTGTCCGGAGTTGTTATGACATACCCCTCCTTATTCACAACCTTAATCGTATCCTTGACAGGCATTCCTACGACACATGCCCTATACTTTTCCACCTCCCCTGCTGTCCTGCCTATCATTTCACCGGTTATAAAGGGTCTTGCACCGTCATGGATAAGGACATAATCCGCATTTGCAATACTCATCAGGGCTCTGTAAACCGAATCATGCCTTTCATTCCCGCCTTCAAGGACCTGAAGGATTTTGCCTATATTGTATTTATCTATTATGTTTTTCTTGCAATAGTCAACCTGTCCCTTGCCGCATACCAGAACTATCCCGTCAACGCAGCTTTTTTCAAATGCTTTAAGGCAATAATACAGAACCGGCTTGCCCATAAGCTCCATGTATTGCTTGGCAGTATCAAGACCCATTCTTCGCCCCTGCCCTGCTGCCGCCACTATTGCAATAACCGTATTCCTTTGCATGTTCTCCCCTGCCCTGTTATTATTAATATTATACCTGATCCTTATCCTGCCCTGTAATTATTGCGGAATTATGTTAAGCCTGTTCTTTCTCCAGTCCTGCATTTATTACCTTGCTTCGCCTATCTTCAGATTAGGTATGGCATTCAGGTCATATCCGCTAAAATTGCCTCTTAAGTATTCATAATATGAAGCTGTTCCTATCATGGCTGCATTGTCGGTGCAATATATAGGTGACGGATAATATAGCTTCAGGCTGTTATTAGTGCAGCTTGTCTTCATGGCTTCCCTTAAGGCGGAATTTGCCGCTACTCCGCCGGCAATTGCCACCTTATCCATGCCATAATCCTTTGCGGCTGCTATTGTTCTGGAGACCAGCACATCAACCACCGCATCCTGAAAGGATGCGGCTATATCCGCAGGGTTTATATCCTGCTTCTTCATTTCAAGCAGATTCAGGTGGTTAAGCACTGCTGATTTTAAGCCGCTGAAGCTGAAATCATATGGTGCTCCCTCAATCTGGGCCCTTGGAAATGCTATAGCCTCTTTATTGCCTTCTCTTGCCAGCTTGTCTATCTGGGGACCTCCCGGGTACCCAAGACCTATGGCCCTGGCAACCTTGTCAAACGCTTCCCCGGCCGCATCATCCCTGGTCCTTCCGATTACCTCATATTCGCCATAATCCTTTACCATTACCAGATGAGTATGTCCGCCGGAAACAACCAGACATAAAAAAGGAGGCTCCAAATCCTTATTTTCTATGTAATTGGCGCAAATATGCCCCTCAATATGATGAACTCCGATAAGCGGTCTGTCTATAGCAAAGCTGATTGCCTTAGCCTGAGCCACTCCGACAAGGAGAGCACCCACAAGGCCGGGGCCGCAGGTTACACCTATTGCATCCATGTCCTGCAAGCTAACCTTTGCTTCCTTTATGGCCTCCTCAATAACCTGATTTATTTTCTCTATGTGCTTCCTGGAGGCTATCTCAGGCACCACTCCGCCATACAGCTTATGAAGCTCTATCTGAGAGGAAATTATATTTGACCTGACTTCCCTCCCGTTCCTTACAACCGCTGCAGCCGTTTCATCACATGAAGTTTCTATCGCCAAAATGTTAATGTCTTTTGCCATAATACATTACCGCCAATTTCTTCATTGTTATCTTTTTTGTTATCTTTGTTATTGTATTAGTTATCATCATTGTTATTTTGGTTATCCTTTTTAGGCTCGGTCTCCCAGCCAAAGATTTTCCATCTGCCGGCTTCATCCTTTCTCAGGAGATATTTTCTTACCTCTGACACCTTTACCTTTTCCATTATAGTATAGGATACCCTGATAGTAGCATATTCTCTTCCGTCAATGGTTTTTATGTTTTTCTCATCGTCTTTAAGCACCACGTAATTAATTATTGTGCGTTCAGCCTTTTTCCAGGCAGCAATATCGGAATACAGATTCGTCAGATACTTTTCTTCCTCATTGTTCTCCAGAAATTCATCATCATATATTTCCCTGATCTTCATTGCAAGGGCTTCTATATATGAATCCTCCGTGCCGGAATAAAGCATTTCAGTTATATTGCTGCAATATTCTGCAACCTCTTCAGGAGTGGATGGATAGTCCTCTTCCATGTCCCTGTCCAGCAACTGCTCGGCAGCCTCATTCCTGATGGATGCTTCCTGGGCCTTTTTGTCCTTGTTCTTCATATTATCGAGATAAAACAACAGGACAATTATAGTTATTATCATAGCTGCTGTAATGATAGTAGTTATACGCTTGCCTATCCTTCCCATCATGCTCCCTCCTTACTCGTTCTTATCAAATTCCAGAGTTACACTTTTTCTGTCCTTCCCCGGCTTGGTATTGGGAAATATCCTTCTCGCGCTTGCTATAAAATCCTCCGGCCTGGTCAGGGACGGACTGTAATGTGTAAGCCACAGCTCTCTGACCTCGGCAGCCTTTGCAATCCGTGCCGCCTCATTAAATGTCATGTGCTTGTACTCCCTGGCCTTGGGATCCTTCTCCCTTTCACCATACATACCCTCACATATAAATAAATCGGATACTTTTGCATTTTCAATAATAGATTTGGTTGGCCTGGAATCGGTACAATAAGTCAGCTTTATCCCCTTCCTCTCAGGTCCCAGCACCAGATTTGGCGTATATATTCTGCCCTCTTCTTCGATGATTTCCCCTTTTTGGAGGCGGTTCCACAGTCTCTGGGGTACATTGTTTTCATGTGCCATATCAGTATAAAATCTGCCGCCCCGTCTGATGATTATGCTGTATCCATAGCATATTACATTATGTCTAACTCTGAATGCCCTTATTTCGTATCCTTTTAACTCGATAACCTCTTCAGCCCTATTAAGCTCTTTGAAATAAATATCAAACGGAAGCTCCGGCGCTATAATCCTTAAGGAATTGACAACCTTCTCAAGCCCCTTTGGCCCTATTAATGTGACAGGCTCCGTTCTGTCGGCATTACCCATAGAAAGCAGCAAGCCGGGAAGTCCGCTTATATGATCACCATGATAATGGGTAAAGCAGATAATATCAATATCATGGAAGCTCCAGCCCTTTTCCCTTATTGAAACCTGGGTTCCTTCCCCGCAGTCAATCAAAAGGCTGCTTCCGTTAAATCGCGTCATAAGGGCAGTCAAGCTTCTGCCGGGCAGCGGCATCATCCCGCTGGTGCCCAATAAACATACATCCAACATGGCCTGTCCATACCTTTCATATAGAATACTATAGTACATTTTACCACAGTATTGGAATTAATATAAAGGATTTTTCTGCAAATAATACTTAAGATTAAAAAAAGCTGCTTCATATTTTTGAAACAGCTTGCAATGGTCGTCGTATTCAAAATAACCTATAGGACTTCAACTTTCTTCTTAACTTCAATGGGAATTCTAAATCCTGATATCAATCTGTCATAACACTCCTCGCATAAGAAGAAATGATGCACCTGAGTATCGCGGCTTGAGAAATAACCCCACTCCTTAGTTGCTTCAAACACATCCTCCATAAGAATTCCGTTTTCCTTCTTAAGCTCTCTCCCGCAGGAATTACAGCAAACAGGATAATCCCTTTTATTAATAATATTGCCCTTTTTCACGGTTTCCCCTCCTGAAATGAAGCGTAAGCTCTTGTCTACATTATAAACCCTTGTACACAATATTTGTAGTGGGAATTACTGTATCCACCTCCGCCACATAATAACAGCATCCTCCCTGGGCATAATGTAAAAATCTTTACGAATTCCTTCGCTTATAAAGCCCAGCCTTTCATACAGCTTAATAGCTGCCGTATTGGACCTTCTGACCTCAAGAGTAAGGGAGGTGATACCCCTTGACATGGCTTCAGCAATCATATGCACCATCATGTGGTAACCGATTTTTCTGCCTCGATACTCCTTCATCACAGCAACATTGCATATATGGCCTTCACCTGCAACACCCCAATAACCGCAATATCCTGCCACCCTGCCGTCTGCACGGGCTGTCAGATACCTGTTATTGGGCTCGGATATGGCTCTCTTAAAGTCCTCCCCTGTCCATGGATCAGAAAATGTATCCGTTTCAATAGCAATAACCTCGGGTATGTCATCCTCGGTCATACTTCTTATTAATAAATTCATATGGTATATCTCCTTTTACGTCTGCTTAAGCTGGTCATTCGAAGCTTCTTCCTGTTTTCTCAGACGCTCCCTCTCTGCCTGGGATAAGCTTAGATATACCGGCTGATGCTCTGATGCCGTCTGAATAATATTATCTTTATACAGCTTGATCCCTAAGGCTCCCACTGATCCTGCCCTCTGCCTGTTCATATGGACAGGTGCAAAGCAATAGTCCACCCCGGTCAGTTCGGCAAGACTTTCTTTATAGACAGGGACTCCATCCCCCAGAAATATTGCTTTCCTTCCGAGTGCATTAATCCTTGATATGATTTCCTCCACAGGCATGACAGTCTGGCTTAACAGTATGTTAAAGGAATCCTTGTTAAATTCATATAATCCGGTATATACCCGGTCTCTTCTTGCATCAATCATCGGACAAATTACCCTGTCGGTCCCATACAAATTATATGCAAGGCTGTCCAGCGTCGGGACCGCGACCACCGGCTTATTAAGGGCAAGGGCAAGTCCCTTGGCAGTAGCCGAGCCAATTCTTAAGCCGGTAAATGAACCCGGGCCGGCAGAAACTGCAATAGCATCCGCCTCCTGAAGCTTTAATCCCGTCATTCTAACGATTTCATCCAGCATTGGAAGCAGAGTTTGCGAATGGGTTTTTTTATGGTTTAATGTATATTCGGCTATTATAGAGTCCTCCGTTGCAATTGCTACGGAAGCTACCATTCCCGAGCTTTCTATGGCTATAATTATCATGGCTTATTCCCTTCCCGAAAAGTAATTATACAGGCTACTGAAAAACTTAATTTAATAGCTTTATGCATAACATGATAAGTTATATGTTTCGCAATCATCTGATATAAGTATTGCTTAGGATTTCTTATGCACTGTCACGGTTATTCTGCGGTAATCAAAGCCCTTATCTATATCCTTCTCGATAAGGATGGCCGTCCTGTCAGGCGGAAGCAGCTCGTCTATGATTTCCGCCCATTCTATCAGGCAGACGCCGTTGCCGTAAAAATAGTCTTCATAGCCAATCTCCTCCATCTCTCCGATATCGGCTATCCTGTATACATCAAAATGATATAAGGGAAGTCCGGCTCCCGAATATTCCTGTACAATGGTAAAGGTGGGACTGCTGACTATATCCTCAATGCCCATTCCTCTGGCAAAGCCCTGTGTGAAGACCGTCTTCCCGACACCCAGGGCTCCCGTAAGGCATACCACATCCCCTGCCCTGGCGACCCTTCCTAACTGCTTTCCCAATTCAAATGTATCTTCCCGGCAATAGCTATCAATTATCATGGCATATTCCTTACTTAAAAGTATACTGAAATATTACTTGGCTTCGATACTTGCTTATACATGCATGCTTAAGATATATGTTCCGGGCGGAAGCCAAATAAATAAGCAATAACTGCCCTTGAGCATAAGAATATATATCTTAATTACGCACCAGTTGTTCCGGTTTCAAGGAAAGTATATCAGATTATCATAAAAATACAATATTATGCGGCGTATTTTTCATGGAAAGGATTTTTCATTATATAAAGGCAGACCGTGTCCTCGAACTTAAGGGACACGGTCTAAAGCATGCTTATATTATTCGTAATTATATTCTGTTCCTTAGGTATTTATAGGTATAATAGCCGATAACAGATATTGCCGCACCCTTTAATATATTGAAGGGTGTTATGCCAAGGAGAACAAGNNGTCTTTATATCCTTGATAACCGACAGGTGACCGGAGGCTGCTCCGACGACAGTGTCCATACCTCCAAACAGCTTGGCAAATAACGGAACGGTAACATAATAATTCAGAAGGATTCCGGCTGTTGCCAATGAAGCCGTACCGACGGCAAACATCATAATGATATACCAGGCGCCTGATTTGCTTTTTTCATTCCCATGTCCTGCTTCTAAAACAGCTGCATTATTGGCGGCATTTGATTTCCTGATTTTGTAGAGTATACCGACCGGGATTACATATGCCGCACTGATTATGAAATTGGCAATCTCCCCGACCCATCCCGTTGTGGTAGCTGTAGCTGCTTTTATCAGGTTCTTGATCAGCTCTACAAATACTCCCGCCAGGGGCCCGTATTGGAGGGCTGCAAATACTGCCGGTATATCACTGAATTCTATCTCCAGAAATCCCAGATATTTAAACGGCAGATGAATAAGCATCAGTACATAGGACAGCCCTGACAGAAGGCTTATTATGACAAGCTCCTTTGTGGAAATTCTGCTTCTCGCTTTTTGTGATATTGTGTTCATACGCATCTTCCTTTCATTCAAAAGGAAAATCCCGGTGCAGCCTGCAGAATGAATAACGATTATGTGCATTACCGTGCATGTAATTGCAAAAATAAACCCCGGCAATAAAACCGGGGCTCGTTAACATATATCCATATGCCTGCTGCTCTTCTCTCATCCAGACTTTACTNNGGTTTTGGAATTTCACCAAATCAGTCATTGCCATGAAAAAATAATGCAATGAGTCGCGGACTATACCGCCGGTCGGGAATTTCACCCTGCCCCGAAGATTTACCTTTTATTTAATTATATTGCAGCTATTATAATACAGTGCTTTTATTCCGTTGTCAATATACTGTTAAAAAAACCATCAGATTATTTCTCCGGCCTTTTTAAGCGCAAGCTTTGTTATAACCGGACCCGTAAGCTCATAAATAACAGTGGCGCTTAGTATTATTGTTCTGATTTTGCTGCCGTATTCGGGGACAACCTCGGTTGCCAATCCGGCAAGGCCTATAGCAACTCCTGCCTGAGGTACAAGGGTATATCCAAGGTACTTCTTAACAGCTGCCCCGGCATGTGAAATCCACGCCCCAAATGCAGTACCGACAATCTTGCCGACCATCCTGAATATAACATACATCAGTCCGATAATCCCTACGGAAGGTAAAATGCTTATATCCAGCCCGGCTCCTGAGATAAAGAAGAACAGCATGAATACGGGGGGTGTGAAACGATCCACCTGTTCCATTACCTTATCACTTGCATTTGATAAGTTTACAAATACCGCGCTCATTGACATACATGTCAGCAATGATGAAAAGCCTGCCATCTCGGATATGCCTATACATAGCAATATAAATGCAGAGGCTGCCGACAGCCTGTTGCCCCTGCCTGTGAACCAGGATGCTGTAAATTTCAGCAAAACTCCAAGTAATGCTCCTACGAAAAGCGCTCCTATTATCTCGATAACCGGGTCCAGAAGTGTTGCTGTCAGAGAAGTCGAGCCTTTGGAGCTTATCGCTTTGGCAACAGCTACCGATAAACCAAAGGCCATCAGAGCTACGGCATCGTCAATAGCAACTACGGGAAGCAGTGTATTGGTTACAGGCCCCTTTGCCTTGTATTGACGAACGACCATCAATGTGGCGGCAGGAGCAGTTGCGGCTGCTATTGCACCGAGCACCAGGGAAAACGGAGCATCATTGCCTGCTAAAATCAATATAGCATCCACAGCAATGACTGCTCCGAATGCCTCAGTAAATGCTATTATTATGGGGGTCTTTCCTGTCATTTTCAGATAGGACAGCTTAAACTCCGCCCCTATTGTAAAGGCTATAAAGCCCAAAGCAATGTTCGGTATTATAGATAATGCGTTAATGATATCACCGGGTATTATATTCAGGCAATAAGGCCCTGCCAGAAGCCCAAACACAAGATAACCTGTTACATTCGGAAGCTTAACAAGCTTCATAAGCTTTCCGGATAACAGGCTAAGAATTATAGCAATAGCAAGATACAAATACATATTAAGTTCTTCCAATTCTATTCACCAAGCCCTTCTACGTAAGTAATCGGGATAGCGAACATAATACCGGTATTAGGTTCATTTAAATCACCAATAACAGCCTTAATAGCCGAGCGTGTATTAATCACTTGCTCATCCTTAAGTACAAAAAGCATTACCTTACTTGGAACCTTCCCTTCATCTGCAAGCAGCGCTCTCAGCATGCCGAATAACGGAACATCATCCATATTAACCAGCTCACTTGCCATGCCTGCCCCTTCCAGTATTGTTCCGCCGCATATACCTGCTTGTGCAAGCTCCTTAATCAGCTTCTCCATCAGGTCGGCTTTTTTTAAGATCAATACCAACAGTTGCATATACTTCACCCTTCTTTCTTTAGTTCGGCTACTTATGTTATACCTGTAAAAAGCAAATGTCAAGTACTTTAAAAGGAAGATTTCAGCAATATTTCTGCATAAAATTTCGCATAATAAGCTGTAAAATACCAGGTATTGATATCAGGAAAGGGCAGCCGCTCCCTCATGCAAAGTGCATTACGGGGATTGGCCGCCCTTCACTTAAAATGTGTCACTGTTTATACAACAGAATCTTTTACTACAGTTTCATAGTAAGCTGAATTCTTTTCTTGTTAAGGTCCACACTTAAGACCTTGACATCGACTATATCGCCGACGCTTACTATATCAAGAGGATGCCTGACGAACTTCTTGTCGGACATCTGGGATATATGCACCAGCCCGTCCTGATGGACGCCTATGTCAACAAAAGCCCCGAAATCAATTACATTGCGTACTGTCCCCTTCAGGATCATACCTTCCCTTAAATCCTTCATCTCCAGTACGTCCGTCCTAAGTATTGGTTTTGGCATCTCATCCCTGGGATCCCTGCCGGGCTTCTCAAGCTCCTTTATTATATCTATAAGTGTAAGATCACCTATGCCAAGCTCTTCCGACAGCTTCTTCCTGTCCTTTATTTTTTTGCTGATAACCGATAATGTCATATCGTCACCGGCATCCGCTGCAGCTTGTTCACGCTTTATATCCTTATCAATTCTTTCTTCAATGATTGTACTTCCTACAGCTGCTGCCAATGCCTTTCCGAAAGCCGTCTCCTGGGACTTAACCGTCAGTCCGGCTCTCTTTCTTTTATCAGGCTCCCTCTTAGGCTGAGGCTTATCGGTACTTAATCTGCTTCTGGAAGATGCCTTTGCCTGAATTTCCCTGACATCATCCAATGTCATGCCTAACCTGAACAGGAGGGCTTTAGTTGCTTCATAGGATTCAGGATGAACTCCTGTGGCATCCAAAGGATTATCTCCGCCGGGAATTCTTAAGAAGCCTGCACATTGTTCAAAGGCCTTCGGTCCCAGTTTGGCCACCTTTAGAAGCTCGTCCCGGCTTCTGAACCGGCCGTTAGCTTCCCGGTATGCCACAATATTCTTGGCAACAGGCTTGCTTATCCCTGATACATATTCCAGCAGGGATACGGAAGCGGTATTCAGATCCACTCCCACCTTGTTGACGCAATCCTCAACGACACCGTTTAGCGCCTCTCCCAGCTTGGTTTGATTCATATCGTGCTGATACTGGCCTACACCAATCGATTTGGGATCAATCTTAACCAGCTCTGCAAGAGGATCCTGAAGCCTTCTTGCTATGGAAACAGCGCTTCTTTGTCCCACATCATAATTCGGGAACTCCTCAGTTGCCAGCTTGCTTGCGGAATAAACGGATGCTCCTGCTTCGTTGACTATGACATAATGCAGAGGCCTCATTATCTCCTTAAGCAGGTCCACAATCACCTGCTCGGATTCCCTTGATGCTGTTCCGTTTCCTAAGGATAGCAATGTAATATTATACTTATCTATCAATCTCTTTAATGTCCGCTTTGCTTCCTCCACCTTGTTCTGAGGAGGTGTCGGATATATAACCACCGTATCCAGCACTTTTCCGGTACTGTCTACGACTGCAAGCTTGCAGCCGGTACGGAAGGCCGGATCCCAGCCCAATACAACCTGTCCGGCAATAGGAGGCTGCATAAGAAGCTGGTAAAGGTTTTTCCTGAAAACCTTGATAGCGCCGTCTTCAGCCTTCTCAGTCAGATTATTCCTGATTTCCCTTTCAATAGCCGGTTCAATCAAGCGCTTGTAGCTGTCTTTCACAGCCGCTCTCAGATATTCATTGGTATACTCATTGTCATTTATTATGACCTTCTTCTCCAGGTAGCGTAATATCTGTTCCTCCGGTGCGGATATTTTTACCGTCAGAAATTTCTCGTTTTCACCCCTGTTGACGGCAAGCACCCTGTGTCCGGCCAGCTTATCCAGCTTTTCTTCAAAGTTGTAATACATCTCATAAACGGATTCGGCATTCTCATCCCTGGCAGTCGATATAAGGCTTCCTTCCTTCATTGTGACATCCCTTATATAGCTTCTGTAATCTGCTTCATCCGATATGTCCTCGGCTATTATATCCAATGCTCCCGCTATTGCTTCAGAAGTATCGGCAACGCCCTTCTCCTCCGATACAAAATCGGCAGCGTAGATCTCTACCGGTTTATCGATATTTTGTTCAAGAATAATACGAGCCAGTCCCTCAAGGCCCTTTTCCTTAGCAACGGTAGCTCTTGTTCGCCTCTTAGGCCTGTAAGGCCTGTATAAATCCTCTACGGCAACAAGAGTCTGGGCTTCCAGAATCCGGCTCTTAAGCTCTTCGGTCATCTTTCCCTGCTCTTCGATACTGTTAATGACCTGGGCCTTCTTTTCTTCAAGATTTCTTAAATATACAAGTCTTTCATGCAAATTTCTAAGCTGCTCGTCATCCAGGGAACCGGTTGCCTCCTTGCGGTATCTGGCTATGAAAGGTATGGTATTGCCCTCATCTATCAGCCTTACAGCCGCCTCAACCTGTTCCAGCCTGACATTCAGTTCATCCCTGATTTGCTTTAATATATCCATCTGTCTGCTCCTTATCTTCAATTTGCAATCCTAATCATACCAAATGAAAAAGATAAAATCAACATTAGAAGAAGGAACAGCTTATTTTTAATATGCTATTGAGCCATAAGAAATTTATCATGTACGGCATTCACGGCTTTCTCCAAATGCGCCGCGTTTATAAGTACGGTAACCCTTATTTCGGAGGTTGAAATCATTTTGATATTGACTCCCACGTCATATAAAGCTTCGAACATCTTGGCTGCAACACCTGCGTTGGACATCATGCCGGCGCCTACAATCGATACCTTGGCGACATCCCTTTCAACATCAATCTTCTGACACTTTAAGCTGCCGCCCCGGTGCCTTTCCAGAGTGGCAACCGCTTCCTCAAGATCATCCTCTTTAACCGTAAAGCTTATGTCCTTTGTCCCGTCCCTGCCTACGGACTGCAGAATTATATCTACATTCACGTTATGGCGTGCCAGATGATTGAACAGCTTAAAGGCCACACCGGGCTGATCCTCCAGGCCTATTACAGCAATACGTGCAGTATTTGTATCTGATGCCACACCGCTTACCAGCATTTTTTCCATATTAACTACCTCCTTAACAATGGTTCCTTCTTCATTATTCAAACTGGATCGTACGACTAATTGTACTCCGTATTTCTTTGCCATTTCCACAGATCTGTTATGCAAAACCCCTGCTCCCAAAGATGCCAGCTCAAGCATCTCGTCATAGGTTATTTCATTAAGCTTCCTGGCATTTTTTACAACCCTGGGATCGGCAGTATAAACGCCGTCAACGTCGGTGTATATTTCACAGGCATCCGCATGAAGCGCCGCAGCCAGGGCAACTGCCGTCGTATCCGAGCCTCCCCTGCCCAGGGTGGTATAATCATCGTATTTATTCACTCCCTGGAATCCTGTAACAAGAACTACTCTCTTATTCTCCAGCTCATTTCTGACCCTGTCGGTATCAATCCTTTTCAGCCTTGCATTGCCATAGACAGATGTGGTATGCATTGCTACCTGAAACGCATTGAGCGATACGGCAGGAATGCCTAATGCATCAAGAGCCATTGCCATAAGGGCAACAGATATTTGCTCCCCGGTTGTCAGGAGCATATCAATCTCTCTTTTTGATGCATTTGGATTAATGTCCCTTGCCTGAGCCAGCAATATGTCTGTTTGCTTTCCCATGGCAGATAAAACTACCACAACCTCGTTGCCTTTTTTGTATTCCTCGGCACATCTTGCGGCGACATTGTATATCCTTTCCTTGTCTGCAACGGATGTACCGCCGAATTTCTTGACTATTAACATAGATGCCTCCCAATAGTATAGAATAAAATATAATAATATAGATCAGTATGCAAAAAGCCTGTCAATAAGCCTGTATCCCTCATGTATTATTATTCCGCTAAGCTTGCATTCTTCCTCATTATAATGCCATGGGTTATTCTGTCTCCTGACTGAATCAAAGAGCATATAGGGAACGGGATTGCTTGAATGGGTCCTTATGCGTATGGGTGTCGGATGGTCCGGCATGATAAGCATCCTGTAATCATGTCCTGATTCTTTCATGCCTTGCATTACCACCCTTATTACCTTATCATCCAGATATTCTATTGATTTGATCTTGTTCCCAATATTGCCCTGATGCCCCATCTCATCCGGAGCCTCCACATGGATGTATGCAAAATCGCAGCCGTCCTGTGTTAATGCCTTCACCGCCGCTTTAGCCTTGCCTTCATAATTGGTATGCAGCGTTCCGTCCGCACCGGGAACCTTTATAACCTTCATTCCCGCTCCCACTGCTATACCCTTCAGGAGATCCACAGCGGATATCATTACGCCTTTTTTATGGTTCTTTTCCTCAAAGGAAGCAAGGGCAGGTCTGGTACCTGCACCCCAGAACCATATGGAATTAGCCTTATTGAGCCCTGCTGCTTTTCTGGCCTTATTAAGAGGATGCTCATTAAGGATATCATAGCTTCTAACCATCATATCTTTAAGCATCCCGTCCTTTGGAAGGTATTCACCTATTACTTTCCCCAGTATGTCATGGGGCTGGGCCAGCTCCACAACCTGTCCCTTATCCCAGATTGTAAGGTGTCTGTAGCTTGTTCCGGTAAAAAATTTGTATGTACTGCTTTCCAGTTCCCTTTTAATTGCCCCAAGGAGAACAGAAGCATCCTCAGTAGATATCTCACCCGAGCTGTGGTCCAGTATGAGCTTTTCTTCATAGGGCTTTTCATCATCCGAAAGGGTGACCAGATTGCATCTTAAGGCAATATCCGTAGGCTTCATGTCCACACCTATGCTCAGAGCTTCAAGAGGGGACCGGCCTGAGTAGTATTCTCTCGGATTATAGCCTAATACGGCCAGATTAGCCGTATCGCTCCCGGGCTTCATGCCTTCCGGAATTGTATAAGCCATTCCCAGTTCTGATTGCCTGGCCAGCTCGTCCATCACAGGCGTGCGTGCAGCCATAAGCGGAGTCTTTCCGTCCAGCTCCTCCAGAGGTTCATCGGACATTCCGTCACCTAATACCACGATATATTTCATATTCAGGTTCCTTTCATAAGTATTGATTAGCAATTAAGCGTATTGTGCAGCTAAGCAGCAATTTCTTTAGAATCTTACACGTATGACGTTAAGAAGGCCTTCCATCCTCTCCTTCTTTTCCTTCATATCCTTTTCTTTTATTAACGGTGTTATGAATGCATACTCACCCTCCACAACGCAGTCAAGGGGTTCAATATCTCCGAATAATTCCCGTGCCTTATCCAAGTGCGCTTTAAGGTCCCTGCCGCCGGAAACTGATGCCCTGACAAAGAATCTGTGCTCAACCAGGTCTATATCTGCAAGCTCCAGCTTCCTGCTGCTCCAGATGGTCCAGATGTTTTTACCAAGATGCTTGGCGGCATCAACTATATCCGCAACTACCGCACTTGCAGTGGGAAGCTTTCCTGCGCCGCTCCCATAGAACATGACATCTCCTATAACATTGCCGCGGACGAATATTCCGTTAAACACGTCATTTACACTGTATAAAGGATGATTTGCCTTAATCATAACAGGTGCAACCATGGCATACACACATTCATCATTCTCCTTAATGCTTGTGGCAAACAGCTTAATCCTTGCACCTATTGACTTTGCATATTTAATATCCTTGTCCGATATTTTTGATATGCCTTCCGTATATATATCCTCAAAATCCACCTGCATGCCAAAAGCCAGTGACGACAGGATTGCTATCTTACGGCAGGAATCATGTCCGTCTATATCGGCGGAAGGGTCCCTTTCGGCATATCCCATACTCCTGGCGTCGTTAAGAGCGGCCTCAAAATCCATACCGCTGTCACTCATCTTTGACAGTATATACTTAGTTGTTCCATTCAATATCCCCGTTATTTCAACTATCTCGTCGGCAGTTAGGGATTGGTTTAAAGGCCGTATGATAGGAATTCCCCCGCCGACACTTGCTTCAAACAGGAAGTTAAGATCCCTCTCCTTGGCCATGTCAATCAGCGTTGCCCCATGCTTGGCAACAAGCTCCTTATTGGAGGTTATTACGCTCTTACCCATAAGAAGCGCCTTCTTAACAAATGTATAGGCAGGTTCTACTCCTCCCATAACCTCGACTACTATTTTAACCTCGGGATCATTAAGAATAATATCCACATCATGCACCAATATATCCATAACGGGATCCCCGGGAAATTCTCTTATATCCAGCACATACTTCACGGCAATTTTGTCTCCTGCCCTTTTCTTAATGCTGTCTCCGTTCGTATTAAGCACCTCCACGACTCCTGAGCCGATTGTGCCATATCCAAGAACTGCAATGTTAATCATAAAATCCTCCATTCATCGTTATAAACTCATGTCTTATCAGGTTGTATTACAGAATAATTATTCCCTGGCAAGTATCTTGACATAATGTATTCCTTCCAGGGTTTCTATGGCTTCCATCATCACAGGAATACCTTCGGTTTGAGGAAGTATCTCTATACTCAATGTCAATAAAGCTATACCGTTGACAGGTATGCTTTGATGGATTGTAAGGATATTGGCCTCGCTCCTGGCAACCTGGTTTAATACCTTTGACAGCAAACCGGGACGATCATCCATTTGAAGCATAAAGGTTATTGTCTTTCCCCTGGTGTTTTCATAAAAGGGAAATATATCATCCTTGTACTTATAGAAGGAGCTCCTGCTGATATCTACAGCTTCCGTTGCTTCCTGAACCGTCATAACACGTTCGGAATCCAGCAGCCTTTTTGCCTCAACAACCTTAAGAAGCACCTCCGGTAATGCCTTCTTCTTAACCAAAAAATACTGCTCCCCGTTCATACAATCCCTCCTTTTGAAAACTGCAATATACCCCTTTATGTATGTATAACAAATACAATTGTCCTTGATAGAAAGAAATCTTAACACATATTTATACATTATGCAATACTCTTTTGTTTTGACTGCAGGAATATAAAGCATTTTGTTACATATGCCATAATCAAGGCGGAAATATGTATAATAATTGTATTATATATATAATGAGTAAGAATTTAATAAAAATACGCATGTTATCAGGTATTAGCCTGCATATAACATGCGCAAATATTAATTCATTTATAAGTTATTAATAATGGCGTTTTCAATTCCTGTTATCATAATATCTTGGAAAGAAACTCCTTCAGCCTCGGATTTTCAGGATCTGTAAAAAAAGCATCCGGCTTGTTCTGCTCCACGATTTTTCCTTCATCCATGAACAGGACACGGGTAGCCACCTTTTGTGCAAATCTCATTTCATGGGTCACTACAACCATGGTCATTCCTTCCTCGGCAAGCTGTGCCATCAGGTCCAGCACCTCACCCACCATCTCGGGATCAAGAGCTGAGGTCGGTTCGTCAAAGAGCATGACATCAGGATTCATTGCAAGGGATCTGATTATTGCAATCCTCTGCTTCTGCCCGCCTGAAAGCTGGTTCGGATATGCATTCGCCTTATCAAGAAGCCCTATTCGTTTAAGCAGCTTGTCAGCTGCCATGTCTGCTTCAGACTTCGACATGAGCTTAAGCTGAACCGGGGCCAGTGTTATATTTTGACGCACGGAAAGATGAGGGAACAGATTAAATTGCTGAAACACCATTCCCATCTTCTGTCTAATCTTGTTTATGTTGGTTTTTTTATCAGTGAGCTTTATCCCTTCAAACCAGATTTCACCCTCGGTGGGAACCTCAAGCATATTCAGGCACCTTAAGAAAGTGGATTTACCGGATCCGGAGGGCCCGATAACCACAACCTTCTCTCCCTTTTCAATCCTTTCATCAATTCCGTTTAATACCATATGTTCTCCGAAGGCTTTCTTTAAACACTTAATGTCTATCACCTTTTGCAAGCCTCCTTTCAAATATGGACAACAGCTTTGATAAGCCCAAAACCATTACAAGGTAGCAGACTGCCGTTATCATCAGCGGCGGAAGTATCACCCAAGTCCTTGAGCCTATATACTGCGCGGCCTTTGTAAGGTCGGTAACGGCTATTACGCCTGCAATGCTGGTCTCCTTTATCAGGGTTATGAATTCATTGCCCAGGGCGGGAAGTATGTTTCTGACAGCCTGGGGAAGTATTATCCTTAACATGGTCTGCATATAATTGAGCCCAAGGGAGCGGCCTGCCTCCATCTGGCCCTTATCAATGGATTCAATGCCTGCCCTGATAATCTCGGCCACATAAGCCCCCGAATTGATTCCGAAGCATACGGCTCCGACAACCAGCTCGTTGGTGTCCCTGGCTCTGAATATCAGGTTGTATATGATTAAGAGCTGAACCATAAGGGGTGTTCCCCTGATTACATTAATGTACGCATTGCAAATGTTTATAAGCCATTTCTTTTTGTAATTCGTTGAGGTTACCTTAACCACCGCCACTATTATTCCGATTGCCGTACCTAAAAGAATTGCAAAGAAGGATATAAGCAAAGTTATCTTTAGTCCTTCCAGATACGCCAAATATCTTTTATCGGGAATTAAGGCATCATAATAAGACTGGTACACATCCTGCACCCAGCCTGCAAAAGAAGTAAAGACATCCTGTATCCAGCGGCCCAAAACCCTGCCCCCTTTTTATTAGTGTCAACCAATAATGTCAGCTATCTTAATTAATATAATAGGAGGCTGTTTATAACAGCCCCCTGACTTGGTGAATTACTTGCTCGTATGCTTGGCAAAAAACTCATCAATCTTGCCGTCATCCTTAAGCTGCTTGATAACCTTGTTTATTTCATCCAAAAGCTCGGTATTGCCCTTATCAACCGCAATTGCATATTTATCCTCAAATAAAACTCCGTCAAGTATTGTAAGTTCAGGATTGGCTGCAACCATTTCCTGTGCCGGGAATTCATCCATAACTATGCAGTCGATCTTGCCGTTCTTCAGATCCTCGGCAGCCTGGGCAAACTTGGTGTAACGTTTGATTTCTTTGGCATCTGTGTTTTCTTCCACCCAGAAATCGGCTATGTTGCCCTGTTGAACACCTATTATCTTGCCATCCAGGTCATCTATATCGGCAACAGCAGGAGCCTCCTTATTGACTACCACAACCTCGGTGGAATCTATATAGTCAATAGAAAAATCCATAACCTTGGCTCTTTCTTCGTCCACTGATACGGCTGCTGCAACAAAGTCAACCTTGCCGTTCTGGACAGCCATCAGCGCACCGTCAAAATCCATGTTTTTAATTACCAGCTCCTTGCCGAGATGCTCAGCAATAGCATTGGCTATGTCAATATCTACTCCTACTATCTCATTGCCTTCCATATATTCATATGGAGCAAATCCGGCCTCTGTTCCGACTATGATCGTATCTGCATCGCCTTCAATATCAGCTTCCTTGCTGCCTGTATCAGCCTCTTTTTCCTTCTTCGACCCGCATGCAACAACTGCTGCCGCAAGCAATAAAAATAACATTATCAGCCCTATTTTTCTTTTCATCATAAAATTTCCTCCCTATACGGCATACTGACGGGCATTAATGCCCTTTAGCTCTTCTTCGGACAGTATTTTGTCAGGATCAAGCTGGATGATTAGCTGACCTTCCAGGTTGATTACATTTTTCATGTATGAGGTATTCTTATCCTTGGCTATCGGAGGCGCAGCATATATCTGTTCTGCCTCAATCTCTGATATCCCTTCCATCCTGTCCGCTTCATATGCAACCTTTAAGCCGTTAGAATGCACAATAAGCAATATGGTATCGTTATCCGGCTCCTTATATCCGAGGCTGAATTTGGTGCGTAAATCATATACCGGAAGCCTTTCTCCACGCAGATTAATTATGCCCTTTACATTTTCAGGTGCATCTGCCATTTTATCGGCAGGAATATAGTTCTCTACGGTTATAACATTTTGAATGTCAAGGGAATACCTGTTGTCACCGAGCAGAAATATTACCTGTTTGGTACCTGCCATAAAACCTCCTCCTTATTAAGGCTGCTGATTATTTTGCGCATTCCATTTCAGATATGCGTTGATGAACGGATCCAGATTACCGTCCAGAACCCCGGCAGCATTGCCCACCTCTTCATTAGTCCTGTGGTCTTTAACCATGGTATATGGCTGCAGTACGTATGAGCGGATCTGGTTGCCCCATCCTATCTCCTTGACTTCGCCCCGTATACCTGAGATCTTCTCCATGTTTTCCTGCTGCTTTATCAGATACAGCTTTGCCTTCAGCATCTGCATGGCCTT
>DCTS01000051.1:19351-37036 GCA_002329645.1 Lachnoclostridium sp. UBA1434
TTTACATGCTGTCCGCCGGCTCCGCTGGAGTGATAGGTATCTATCCTTAAGTCCTTCTCGTCAATCTCTATACCCGTATCTTCCTCGATGTCAGGCATTACATCACAGGATACAAAGGATGTCTGCCTCTTGCCTGCGGCATTAAAGGGTGAAATACGTACAAGTCTGTGTACTCCCCTCTCCGATTTCAGATAACCGTAAGCATTTTCTCCGTTAATCTGCAGAGTTACCGACTTTAGGCCTGCTTCTTCTCCGTCTAAAAAATCAAGGATCTGGCAGGAATAACCCTTCTTATCTGCCCATCTCTGATACATCCTGCACAGCATGCTTGCCCAGTCGCAGCTTTCCGTACCCCCTGCCCCTGCATGAAGGGTAAGGATGGCGTTATAGCTGTCATACTCACCGGATAATAAGGTTGTTATCCTTAGGTTCTCCAGGGAGTCAATGAATATATTAAGAGCCTCTTCTATCTCCGGCAGCAGNNATTTGAATTAAGGTCTGGACATCCTCATATTTCGTTATAAGCTGCTTATATTCATCTACTGCGCTCTTAAGACTCTTTAATTCCTTCATTATTACCTGGGCCTTGTCGGCATCCTCCCAGAAGCCGGGTTCCTCCATAATCCTGTTGATTTCTTCTATTNNCTCGATTTCCTTTATCCGATCACCTTTTCCGGCGATGTCAAAGTGAATCCCCCACTTCTTTAAGCGGCATTTCGTAGGTTCCTAAAGTATATTTGAACTGATCCAATTCTACCACCAAATCACCTCTTTCAGTATTATATAATACCGTTTATAAATATGCAATACTGTTGTATATATTTTCATGGAATTAATTTTGATAACGATTATGCACTCCGGTTATGCGGTCCTGCCGTGACAATGCTTATACTTCCTTCCGCTGCCGCAGGGACAGGGCTCATTGGGCATAATCTTTTTACTGGATCTTCTTACAGGAGCATTGGCGATACTATCGTCCTTATTGGTGCCTGTAACCTTGGCAACCTGTTCCCTTTCCACTTTCTGCTCTATCCTTACATGCATCAGAGCCTTTACCGTATCCTCCCTTATTGCAGCTATCATGGCCTCAAACATCTCGAAGCCCTGGAACTTGTACTCGACAATAGGCTGTCTGTTGCCGTATGCCTGGAGGCCGATGCCCTGTCTAAGCTGATCCATATCGTCGATATGATCCATCCATTTGCGGTCAATTACCTTCAGAAGTATTACTCTCTCAATCTCTCTCAAGGTCTCCGGCTCGGGGAATTCAGCTTCCTTGGCTTCATATAGCTTGACAGCCTCCTCCTTAAGCTGCTGAATCAAATCTGCCTTCTTCATCCGCCTCATATGGTCGTCGGTTAATTCAATTCTTTGTAAAGGAATAATGGGAAGAAGGAGGTTGTTTAATTCCTCAAGGTCCCATTCCTCCGGAGACTGGTCATCGCTAAGGCAGGTATTGACATAGCCCTCCACCGTATCGGTTATCATACGATAGATGGTATCCCTCATGCTCTCGCCGTCCAGAACCCGTCTTCTTTCTGCGTATATTATCTCTCTCTGCTCATTATTAACCTGATCATATTCCAGAAGGTTCTTTCTTATGCCATAGTTATTGCTTTCAATCCTCTTCTGTGCCTTTTCTATGGCATTGGACAGCATCTTATGTTCAATCTGCTCCCCTTCGGGTATTCCAAGTGAGTTAAAAATGCCCATGAGACGTTCTGAACCGAACAGGCGCATAAGGTCATCCTCAAGTGAAATGAAGAAGCGGGATTCTCCGGGATCACCCTGTCGGCCGGAACGACCTCTCAACTGGTTGTCAATACGTCTGGCTTCATGGCGCTCCGTACCTATTATTTTAAGTCCTCCGATTTCTCTGACACCTTCACCCAGCTTTATATCTGTTCCACGTCCTGCCATGTTGGTTGCTATCGTAACCGCTCCGAACTGGCCTGCCTGTGCAACAATCTCAGCTTCCATCTCATGGAACTTGGCATTCAATACATTATGGGGTATATTGCGCCTCTTAAGCAGTGCGCTTATTTCCTCCGATGCTTCTATTGTTATGGTACCCACAAGCACGGGCTGACCCTTCTTATGGGATGCCTCAATCTCATTAATTATTGCGTGCAGCTTCTCCTTCTTCGTCTTATAAACAGCATCCTGACGGTCAATTCGTATTACAGGGACATTTGTCGGAACCTCAATAACATCCATGCCGTATATTTCCCTGAACTCCTGCTCTTCCGTAAGTGCAGTACCGGTCATGCCGCATTTTTTCTTATATTTATTAAAGAAGTTCTGAAAGGTAATTGTTGCAAGGGTCTTGCTTTCCCTTTTTACCTTCACGTTCTCCTTGGCTTCTATTGCCTGGTGGAGCCCGTCACTGTATCTTCTTCCCGGCATTATACGTCCCGTGAATTCATCAACAATCAAAACCTCATTATCCTTAACCACGTAATCCTTGTCCCTGAACATAAGATTATGGGCACGCAAGGCCAAAATAATATTATGCTGAATCTCCAAATTCTCGGGATCGGCCAGATTCTCAATATGGAAGAAGCTTTCCACCTTCTTCACGCCATCGGCCGTAAGATGTACATTCTTTTCCTTCTCATTTACTATAAAGTCGCCTTCCTCGGTAATTTCCTCCTTCATGATGGCTGCCATCTTAGTAAGCTCGGCACTTGCCTTGCCTCTTTTAAGCTGTCTTGCAAGTATGTCGCAAACACGATACAGCTCGGTGGACTTGCCGCTTTGACCTGATATTATGAGAGGAGTTCTTGCTTCATCAATCAATACGGAGTCAACCTCGTCGATTATCGCATAATGCAGGCCTCTTTGTACAAGCTGCTCCTTATATATAACCATATTATCCCTTAAGTAATCGAAGCCGAATTCATTGTTGGTACCATATGTTATGTCGCAGGCATATGCTTCCCTGCGCTCGTCCTTCTCCATGCTGTTTAGGATTACGCCGACCTTGAGTCCCAGGAACTCATGTATTTTTCCCATCCACTCGGTGTCACGCTTTGCCAGGTAGTCATTAACCGTTACTACATGGACTCCCTTTCCCTCAAGAGCGTTAAGATATGAAGGCAGAGTAGCCACCAGGGTTTTTCCTTCACCGGTCNNAAGAATGATACCGCCGATAAGCTGCACCCTGTAGTGTCTTTGACCGATGGCTCTTTTAGCGGCTTCCCTTACGACTGCATAAGCCTCCGGCAACAAATCGTCCAGCGTCTCTCCGTTTTTCAGCCTGTTTTTAAATTCTGCCGTCTTGCCGCGTAATGCATCATCCGAGAGCTTCTCGTATTCAGGCTCCAAAGATTCGATTTTATCAACCAACGGCAGNNAACCGCTTAATTTCCCTTTCACTATGTGTTCCGAATATTTTATCAATTAATCCCATGAATAGTTCACTCCTATAAAATCCTGATTCTTTTGACCGTTCAACTAGTATTGTAACATTTACCCTAATGTTATTCAACCTAATTTTGTCTGAGGCGCTTACTGAGCAATAAAAAGCGGGATCTCATACGAGACCCCTGCTTAATATCATATAATATAGCTTTATACGCACTGCATTAATACTCAGGTTCAATCAACCCGTAGGTATTGCCTTTTCTNNTTTCTGAAAACATAAAAGCTGTGACCTAAAAGCTCCATCTGCACGCAGGCTTCTTCAGCATCCATGGGTTTTATTGCAAACCTTTTGGTCTTTACTATCTTAATAGTATCATCCTCGAAATATTCATCCTCCATAAATGCCTGATTAAAATTAGTAGCCGCCTGTTTATGGTCTATCAACTTGTTCTTATATCTCCGCAGCTGACGTTCGATTATTTCTTCGACCANNATCAATGGAAACATACATATCATTGCTTACCTGCTCGGCCCTTATTATGTTCCCCTTAACCGGTATGGTTACTTCGATTTTCTGTCGTTCTTTCTCTACACTGAGTGTTACATGTACTTCCGTATCAGGTGTGAAGTATCGTTCCAGCTTGCCAATCTTTTCATAAACTGCTGTCTTCAAGCCCTCCGAAACATCAATGTTCTTTCCGCTGATAATATAACGCATAACGCTCCACTCCTTTTTACTTTCTTGTAAGCATAATTANNTGATGGCTGAATTATAAAAAGCAAGATGTATTCAAGCTCCTGCATTAGCTTGCTGACAGGCATGCTGCTCCTTACTTTGTTTCATTATAACATACGGTATATTACATGACAAGCAGGATTGCATTTATTACCAATGACTAAAGGTAAAGCAATTTTAGCTACCTTTGCAATTTTACATATTATTCGTTATATTTCAACACAAACACCTTCTTTCGCCGAATTTAATATATATTATAACCAATTTAGACGTTGTCAAGTTATTATCCGACAATTATAACAATGGGTTGGGTGCGCTGTTTTACTGTGTGTATAGTCCTATTTATCATAAGTAACAAAACGAATTTTCTTTATTGACATGCAACTTCGTATGAGACAATAGTAGTTTATAAATGTGGATAATGTGGATAAACACGTGTATAACTTCTTTTCAATAAAAATTGCGGCTTTAAACATGTGGATAAATTATTGACAAACAATAAAGTAAATAATTGTAATATACATTTTATGTAAATTATTATGCCCCCTTTGTGCAATNNGCAATTTGTACATTTGCTCAATTGTCAATAGGACTTTATTATTTATTTTAAATTGTCAATATAATCTAAATTCTAATATAAGCAAATTTCTAAAATTTATGAATACAAAAGACCATCGGAATAATATTATCGGTATCCGGTAATATATCCTGCGGTCCTGTTATGTTAACATTCATATTTTATTCTTCCTGCATTATAAAAGCCTCGCTTATAATGCCAGGCTTTTCTCATACTTATCAACCTTGTTGGCCAGGAAAGGCGCCAGACCAACAAACTCTGCTCCGTATCTATTCTTATTGTTCTCCAGCTTGGAGCATCTGACTATCCGGATAACTACTCTGAAGAAATCATTATTTCCCAGATTGATCATACCTCTGAAATAATAACCAATGGGCAGTTCAGCGTTGCTTTCAAATCCAATTCCGCTCTTTGATATATCAATTACCGATATAGAAGCGCCGATGTCCTTTATAACAACATAATCCTGCTTGAAGATTTCATCAACTTCCAACGTCAGCTCAATAGGAAGCCTCTTATATCTTCTTCTTTCAATATTATTCATACTCTCCTCCATCAAACACTCCCCCTGATTTGACAAGGTATTATGCTAATATTATTTTACCATACCATGAACAATTTTCCAATATATTTATCAGGAGCAATTTATAATTAAGCATATATGTATTATGTGTGAATTATATATAGTAAAATTATGCATTATAACAGGCTGCACCAATACCTGCCGGAGGTATTGAAGCAGCCTTCATTATTAATCTTAGTTTACAACTCTTCTTATCTTGAGGACTTTTCTGTAATTATACTTGGATATTATTATACCCTGTCTGGAATTAGCGGCATGTACGATTTGATCGTTCCCTATGTACATCGCAACATGGTTGACATTCCCCCGGCTGTCTCCATAAAACAGCAGATCTCCGGGCTGGCGGTCATCCAACGATACCTTCTTGCCTGCGGATGCGGCTTGTTCGTAGGAAACCCTTGGCAGGCTATAACCAAAATCATGATATATCTTCCACACAAAGCCGGAGCAATCCGCTCCCTTGGTTAGGCTTTCACCGCCCCATTGGTAGGGATAACCGACAAACTTTAGAGCATAGGCTACAATTTCTTTCCTAAGGGCTGACAGACTGCCTGATTTTTCTGACGAAGGCTTGCTCTCGGATTCACTTTTTTGCTCCTGGGCCTTACCCTGTTCCGCAGCCTTTCTTGCTTCCTCCTCAGCCTTCCTTCTTGCAGCCTCCGCTCTCTCTGCTTCTTCCTGCATACGCTTTCTTTCCGCTTCTGCAGCTTCAGCTTCACGCTGTCTTCTTATTGCTTCCTGTTCTTCCTCTATAGAAATGGCTTTCTTAAAGATGATTTCTATTGTCACATAATCCTTGTGTACATAACCTGTCAGATCTCTGTTATTCTCGTCGGTAGTAATAAGGATTTTAACCCAGTCTTCAAGCTCTTCAATTACTATGTATTTCTCACCCTCAGGTATCAGCTCCAGCGTTGTGGATTCGGTACTGGGTTCCTTTCTTACTCTCAATGTTTGGGTTCCTGTTACCTTAGCATAGATTGTTGCATATTTTCTGGCCATTGCTTCCGCTTCTTCTCCGATTGCCAGATAGTCAGATGCAATGTAGCCTTCAACCTTGCCTGATTTTATCCTGACCCATCCGCCGTCCAGCCATTCAAGAATCTCAGCCGCACATCCCCTGTAAAGCTTGCCTGTTATTTCACTTTCGGTACTTGGTTCCTTTCTGACATTAACATAGTTGCTGGCCTTAGAAACGCCTGTATTATATAACGGAGATCGTATATTTGCATTATAAAGCTCTGTTAAAACTCTTTCAACGGTCTCAAAGTCATCCGGAAGGTTGTCGAGGGATCTTGCTATTCCGGCCACGCCCTCTTCAGTCCTGATGGAATCCGCTTTTGCAATAACCGCAGGAGCTGCTGTTAACATAATAATTAATGCAGCAAATGCAACTGTTTTAAAAGCCTTATTTTTTCTCACGTACATTACCTCCCGGGTACCTAAAGCAGCTGCGCTTTCATCTCATCTGTATATATCGGCAAGAACCTAAGTAAACCTACATATCGGTACGAAAGGGTGTACCTCTGTTTCATCTAAATGTTACAAATTTGTTAAATCCTATGCAATAATTATAGCAAATCCTAATTAATGTGTCAACGTATAAATGCCTAAAAATAGGCATAATCCATTATCAGGGTCAATTGGTATATTATTCAATTATCAAATTCATTAAGATATTTTTCTACTGCTGTAATTGCATTTGCTCCGTCTGCAGCTGCAGTTATTATCTGTCTTAAATGCTTTGCCCTTATATCGCCGGCGGCAAATATTCCGGGCACATCCGTCTCGCAATCCTCACCGGCAATTATGTGTCCGCTGTCATCCAAAGCCACAATATTCCTGCATATATCAGTATTGGGAATATATCCGACGGCTATGAAAACACCCGATACCTCCCTTGTGCTTACCTCACCTGTTTTAACATTCCTGAGGTCAATCATGCTTACCGCATCATCACCGCCTATTCGTTCTACAACGCTATCCCACAGGACCGTAACATTCGGCATTGAAAGCAGCTTGACGGAGGCAGCCTTATTAGCTCTGAAGGTATCTCTCCTGTGTACAACAAATACCTGTTTACATAACCGGGCAAGGAATATGGCATCCTCGACGGCCACATCCCCTCCGCCAACCACGGCAACGACCTTATTCTTAAAAAAAGCTCCGTCACAGGTAGCACAATATGATACTCCCCTGCCGGAAAACTCTTCTTCCCCTTCAACGCCAAGATGACGGGGAACTCCGCCCATAGCCAGCACAACCGTCTTTGCTTTATATTCCGTGCCGTCATCCATCCTTATTATTTTAAGCTTGTTATCCAGACGCAATTCCTGTGCTGTACCGTTTATAAAAGGCACCATAAGCTCATCGCACTGGTTCCTGAATTTCATACTCAGATCAAAGCCGCTGATACCCGGTAAACCCGGATAATTATCAACCTCATATGTGTTTATGATTTGTCCTCCGCTTATGCCTTCCTTCTCAATGACAACACAATTCAGCTCAGCTCTTTTTGCATATATTGCTGCAGTTAATCCTGCCGGGCCGGATCCGACAATAATTACATCATATATCAAATGTCATTCCTCCTAAAGCTTGTATATTAAATATAATTGCAAAACCGAATAATTGTACATCTTGTGTACCCTTAAGAGTTTTGCAATCACATCCTTACTCAAGTTTTTTAACCAGTGCATTAAGCCATATACGTTCTTCCTCCTGAATTATCTGCTCCGATTTCCATATATCCAGCACTTCGATATTCTCAAATTCCGAAAGAAGCTCCTTAAGCTTTCTGGTCCTAAGGTCGGTATAATAGCGCCCGTCCCTGAGGCCTTCAAAATCACCGTATTTATATGACACATATAATACTCCGCCAGGCTTCATGCTCTTAAATATCTTATGCAGAATTTCGGGCATCTCCTCCGACGCTACGTGCAGAAGGGAAGCACATGCCCATACTCCGTCAAACACTTCATTAAAGTCTATATCAGAAAACTTCAGGTTTAAAACATCCTGTCCGATATGTATGCTTGCAAGACTGCACATCTGTGCTGAACCGTCAACCGCAGTTACATCGTAGCCCCTATCCTTAAAACAGGCGCTGTCCCTTCCGGAACCGCATCCAAGATCAAGTATGCTTCCGCCATCAGGAATAAGCTCCATGAACCTCTCCCTGTTTTCATCTACGTCCAAATCTACCGTTCTTTCAAAATACTCATGAGCATACTGATTATAATACTCAGTAGAGTCCAACAATATTCCTCCTTAAAATTATAACTTATATGGAGCACCGGCAAATATCATAAAGGATTGCACAGCCATTTTCCGGTACTTATATCATATTATAACAAATAAATTTTACAAATACCAGTATAATAAACTTTTACCCTGTTTAAACGCCGCAAATAATGATATAATTCCTATTAATAAGTTATACTTGTACTTACTGATGCATGTATCCGATATTAAGCAGCAGACATTGTGTCTGCAGGAAGGGATAAAGAAATGATTGAATTGGGAAGATATCAGATATTAAAAGTACTTAGAAGGACCGGCTTTGGTTTTTATCTTGGCGAAGATACAGGGAGCAGACATCAGATCCTGCTTCCGAAAAGGGACGCTCCTGAGGGCTTGAATATTGATGATGAGCTCGAGGTCTTTGTATATAAGGATTCGGAGGACAGAGAAATTGCTACTGCCGCAAAGGTGCCTGTCACTATCGGAGGCCTTGCAGTCTTAAGGGTCAAGGAGGTAAGCAGTATTGGTGCATTCCTGGACTGGGGTTTAATGAAGGATCTGTTTCTGCCGTATAAGGAGCAGACGGCCCGTATTGCAGCCGGTGATGAGGTGCTTGTAACCCTGTATGTTGATAAGAGCAGCAGATTATGCGCCACAATGAAGGTGTATGATATTCTCTCATCCAATTCTCCGTATAAAAAGGATGATGCTGTCGAAGGTATAGTATATGAAATAATTGATGCCTTTGGCGCTTTTGTGGCAGTTGACAATAAATATTCCGCCCTGATTCCCGTAAAGGAGCTTTATAAACCTCTCAAGGTCGGAGAAAAAATCAGTGCACGTATTATTAATGTACGGGAGGACGGCAAGCTGACCTTGAGCCTGAGAGCAAAATCATACCTGCAGATGGATAACGATTCGGAAATCATACTTAAGCTGCTGAAAGAAGCCGGAGGCTTTCTTCCGTACAATGATTCCACTAACGCCGAAATTATAAAGACAGACCTGCATATGAGTAAAAATGCATTTAAAAGAGCAATAGGCAAACTTTACAAAAACGGTGCCATAACAATTACCGATGACGGTATCCGGTTATTGAAATGACACCTCGTAAAGCAAAGCTTATGTATTATCATCTTGATTCAGGAAACGCATTCTGGGATTCTCCCGCGGATCCTTCTTCTTTTGCACAGCCGGTTTTTCGACCTGATATAGGCTGGTCAATCCCTTGGCCAGCTTATCCTTGCATGATTTGCAGAATCGGCCGGTTTTAATTGTTACTCCGCATCCCTCACAATCAATCCCGATAAGGGAATCATCGGAAAAGGATAATCTCTCCTCGCGTATCCATTGTTTAATCTGCTGTACGGATATCTGAAATACTTCTGCGACCTCCTGTATGTCACATCTGGGATGATCATAGACATATTCCTTTACCTCTTCAAACTTAAGGTCGAGCGCCTTGGCACAGGATGGACATAACGGCGGTCCGGACAAGTAATTGAAGAGTCTTCCGCACCCTTTGCAATTTCTGACTTCCATATTATACCTCCTAATAACCTTTTCCTATACATATTGTTATAAAGTAAACATCCAGGATCCCATTATCAAGAAGAACATTGGTACAGGCTTCCATAGTGCTTCCTGTCGTGTAGATGTCATCCACTAAAAGCACTGAAGATATTTTCTTATTAAAACGTCTTGCGGCAGCCTTATTAAACTCAAATGCCTCCCTGAGGTTTTTTAGACGCTCCTTATCATTAAGCTGCTTCTGGGGCAGCGTCTTCCTGTTTCTGATAAGCAGACGGGATAGAACAGGGATATCCAGGCTCCCTGCCATCCCTCTTGCAAGTATGTCGGCCTGGTTATATCCTCTTTCCCTGAACTTAAGCTTATGTACGGGCACCGGAACTATGACGTCCGGAGCAATCTGCTTTATGCTTTCGCCGTAGAGGCGGACCGCTTCATGTATATAAAACGAAGCATATTCCTTTTTATTGTTGTATTTAAAATCCGAAATGGATTTTTTCATAAGTGAATCATATAGCCAGACCGAATAGCCCGTAATGAAATGGTAATCCTTCTTCATGCAGTCCCTGCAGTATTCATTTTCTTCAGCCTCCATGGGCTTCCCGCACTTTTTGCACTTTGGCTCAGCTATAAGCTTAAGCTTGTTTTTGCAGGGCTCACAGGCAAGCGCCGTTTTGGGTACGACTATTTCACCGCATATCGGACATCTTGCAGGGTAAAGCATATCACATAAATACCTGAACAAATGCTGCTCCTTCTTTTTATCGCATGCATTAAAACAGTCTGGGAGGATATACTCCCTTGTCTACCAGTTCCCTTATTGAATCAACAACCGATGCCTTATCTTCCTTATAGGTTACTCCAAACCACCGGTCCGAGGTCTTTAAAACCTTTACCGATGCTTTCCCCTTCTTTACAAGTTCTCCTACTGCTTCCGGAAGCAGGTACTCCTTCTTAAGCTCCTTTTCCGGAAGCCCCTTCAGGAAATTATTAAAACCAATCTCCAGCTCATTAAAAAGTCCCGGCTTAAAGCCCCACATATTCATAGATACAACGCTATTAAGGCTGATATATATATCTTCCTTGCCACTTCCTGTTGCCTTGGCCATGTCACCGGATTGTATTATACCGGATGTTTCAACAATCTCCTCGAGCATACCGTCGCTGCCTGCCCGGCATATTCCCCTGGTTACACCGCCATTTTTACTTAAGGTGTTGCCAAGAATGAAGCCTGCCATACAATAATTATTATCATCCCTTGCGGATGAATTTAAGAATTCATATATAAGTCCAAAGCCCTCCCTGCCGTAATAATCATCGGCATTTATTACTGCAAAGGGTTCTTTTACCACGTCCTTGCAGCACAGTATTGCATGGCCTGTGCCCCAGGGCTTGGTTCTGTCCTCCGGCTTTACATAGAAAGAGGGGATCTTGTCCAACTCCTGGAATACATATTCTGTCTTTATGTTTCCCGGCAGCCTTTTCCCGATAATATTGTTAAAATCCTCTTCAATATCTCTGCGGATAATAAAAACTATCTTATTAAAGCCTGCCCGAATGGCATCATATATGGAATAGTCCATTATAATCTCGCCACCGGGCCCCACCGGCTCAAGCTGCTTGATACCGCCGTACCTGCTGCCCATTCCTGCTGCCATAATGACTAAGGTAATGTCTGCCACGATGCATTCCTCCATTTATGTCTTGGTATATCTCAAGCTTATTATATACTAAAAAATAGAAACTTGCACTAGTATTTATTCTTTATCTTTATTCTTATCTTATTTCCTATCTTAATTCTTATCCTGATTTTTCTTATCTTAATCTTATTTTAAATCTTATCTTAAATCTTATCTTAATCTTATCTCAATTCTTATCTCAACTCTCTTATACGGTCGCACAAACCCGAATAGCGCTGCTGCTCGCTCATATTATCTATCATTTGCTTAACCATGGTGTCGCTCCCTACTATAGTAACACACCTTACAGCCCTTGTTACGGCAGTATACAGCAGGTTCCTGTTGAATAGTATCCTGGGGCCGTCCAATATGGGCAGAATGACTGCCGGATACTCGCTTCCCTGGGACTTATGGATGGTTACTGCATATGCATGCTCCAATTCGTCCAGCTGGCTGAAATTATAAACTGCCAGTCGGCCGTCATCAAATTCCACCGTAAGATGCTCGGAAAAGTTGTTAATCCCCTTTATATTACCCGCATCACCGTTGAATACCCCTGTACCTGACTGCACCGTTATTCCGTTAAAGCCCTTTATCTCCCAGTTCATCTGATAATTGTTTCGTATCTGCATAACCTTATCTCCCTCGCGGAATATTACCTGATGATATTCCACCTCCCTTTTGTCGGGAGCCGGGGGATTAAGCGCCTGCTGCAATATCAGGTTAAGGCGTTCGACACCCAGTTCTCCCTTCCTCATGGGTGTCAGCACCTGTATGTCAAAGGGTGTTGCATCCACATATTTAGGAAGCTTGTTTTTTATAAGATTTATTATTACTGCTATAATCACATCTGCCTGGGTTCTCTTAAGGAAAAAGAAATCGCTGCTTTTATTGTCAAGACGGATTTGCTCACCGTCATTTATCTTATGCGCATTTAATATGCGGTCGCTGTCCTGAGCCTGCCTGAAAATCCTGGTCAGCTTAACCACATTAAAGCTGTGGGAATTGATTATATCCTTCAGTATATTGCCGGGACCTACACTTGGAAGCTGATTCACATCTCCTGCCATAATCAGTCTTGTACCTACGGGTACTGCCTTAAGAAGCGCATACATAAGATTGATATCCACCATTGACATCTCATCTATTATCAGCACGTCAGCATCCAGCGGGTTATTCTCATTGCGCTCGAACATATACTTGTTCTCGCTTCCCTCGGTCAGTCTGGAAAGCTCTAAAAGCCGGTGTATTGTTTTGGCTTCGTAGCCTGTGGCTTCGGTCATTCTTTTGGCTGCCCGTCCCGTGGGAGCTGCAAGCTGAATCTCAAGTCCTTCGGTTTCAAAATACTTAATAATTGTGTTAATTGCGGTAGTCTTGCCGGTTCCCGGTCCTCCCGTTATGACCAGAAGGCCGTTACGTACCGCCTCAATTACTGCTATCCATTGCTGTTCATCCAGCTTAAGCTTTGATTCCTCCTCAATCAGCAATAATTTATTCCTTAATGCAATCTCATCAACCTCATGGCGGATGTTAAGATCATGCAGCATACTTGCAATATTAAGCTCCATATAGTAATATACGGCAGCATATACAGCCTTATAATCACCCATCTCTGTTATCATTATTTTCTTCTCAAGACTTAATGAGGAAATCTGCCGGTATATATTGTCATCATCCGTCAGCAGAAGCTCCCTGGCCCTTTGTACCAGCTCAGGTTCGGGCAGATATACATGTCCGTCATTACCGGCCTGAAGCAGAATATAAAGGACTCCTGCCTTGATTCTGAATTCAGAATCAAAGTTAATTCCCATATGTCTTGCTATCTCATCCGCCGTCTTAAAGCCAATTCCTGCTATATCCTCGGCAAGCTTGTAAGGATTATCCCTAAGTACGTCATACATCCTTTTACCATATTCATTATATATTTTAACCGCAAGACTGCCGCTTATTCTGTATTTCTGCAGAAACATCATTGCACTGCGCATTTCTCTTTTTTCTTCAAATTGTCTGTATATCTCCAAAGCCATGCGGCTACTGATGCCCTTAACCTCTGAAAGGCGCATCGGGTCCTCCATTATAATCCTGAAGGTGCCATCGCCAAATCTTTTTACAATCCTGGATGCCAATGCCTTACCCACACCCTTGATTGCTCCGGAGCTTAAGTAATGCTCCATGGAAATAATGTCTTCCGGCTCCTTAAGCTCATAGCTGTCCATTAAGAATTGCTCTCCGTATATGGGGTGACTGATTAAGCTTCCTTCGGCACGGATGCATTCACCCTCGCTTATCATAGGGAAGTTCCCTACACATACAACCTCGTCTTCACCAACGCTCAGGCTTATTACGGTATATCCGTTCTCCGAATTCCGGAAGACAACTCTTTCAACATATCCCTCTATGACCTGCGCCATACCAACCTCCATCATATAATGGAAAATGCCATTCGGAGCAAGAACCAATGCCGATTCTATGCTCAAAATGACATTTATCATATCAGTCTAACATAATAAGGTGTGCTAATAAGCATCATGAGTTCCGCTTCATTGCTTCATAAAGCATCTGAGCAATTCCGATACCCTTGTCTTCTGCAGCGCTCTTGGCATATTCCTCATATAGGATATCCTCAAATTGTTCAAGATAAGGATTCTTCTCCTCATCCTGATCAAACCTTACGGTTTTTCGCATCTCCTTCATAACCTGCTCCAGCATATATGCTTCAAAGCTCTTGCAGGCTTCCATAAGCTCATCATCAGTAGCATTATTGATATTGCCAAGCTTATCCTTTAGTGAATTCGTCCTGGCTGAGCTGCTATGTATCCCGGTGCTTGCAAATAGTTCAGAACCTGATCCTATCTCAATACTCATGCCCGATCACTTCCTATCTAAGGTTATTGGCCTGCTGCAGCATCTCATCTGTAGCAGTAATGACCTTGGAATTCATCTCATAAGCGCGCTGCGCCACTATAAGATTGACTATTTCATCAACAGCCTGCACATTGGAGCTTTCAAGATGCTTTTGATGTACCTTGCTTGCTGTAATCATCGTATCTTCGGCTTCAAGCCTTGCCTGTCCTGAGCTTAAGGTCTCCTTTAAGAGGCTGCCGGACATTTTCAATAATCCTTCGGGATTATTAAATTGGGCTATGCCTATCCTGACACCCATCGCTCCGTCCTCATATATCAGCTCACCCTGCTGGCTTACGGTTATTTTGTTAGTATCGTAAATGCTGTCTATCACTATGGGCATCCCCGTGGTATCAAGTACAGCATTGCCCTGGGAATCGGCAAGTGTAAGTCCATCCTCACCGTTAGCAAGGCCAAAGGATCCGTTCCTTGTATAAGCAGTGCTGCCGTCGGGCAAACGAACCATAAAAAAGCCCTTCCCTTCAATCGCAAAATCAAAGTTGTTGCCCGTCTCAATAATATCTCCCTGGGTATAATGTGAGGTTATGGCCGAATTTCTTACCCCAAGCCCCACCTGAATGCCGTAAGGCTTCGGGTTGCCGTTGTTATCAAAGGATTGCTCCTGAATAGTCTGATATAGCAAGGATTTGAATTCTGCCGTTTCCTTTTTATAGCCTGTAGTATTAATGTTTGCCAGGTTATGTGAAATAGTATCCACGTTTGTCTGCTGGGTAATCATACCGGACGCAGCAGTCCATAAGGACCTCATCATAATAAAACCTCCTGTGATTTAAACGATGGTATCAGTTATAATGTCAATTATTATACCTGTCCCACGGAATTTGCCGCCAGATCCAATGTCTCATCAATAGCTTGAATTACCTTCTGGTTTGCTTCATAAGCCCTTGTCACTGCAATCATTTCCACCATCTCGGATACCACATTGACATTTGACTGCTCCGTATATCCCTGTCTTACAATTGCTTCCGAAGGGGTCTGGACAGCATCCTCCAGAGCTTCAAACATTGTATCCCCCGCCTTGATAAGGTAGCTGTAATCCTCAAAATCGGTTATTAACAGAGTATCAACATATACTCCGTCCGCATAGATTGCTCCGACCTCATCAATCCGGACCTCAGCTGCTTCGGCAGGTATTATTATTTCGCCGCCTTCTCCCATTAGATTGTTCCCATTTGCATCCACGATATGACCATCCGTTGTCATGGTAAAAGAACCATTTCGTGTGTATTTTGTGCTTACATTCCCGGCTTTGTCCGTTACCGACATGTTGAAGAAGCCTTTGCCCTCAAGCGCCAGGTTATATTTGTTATCGGTCTGCTTTAGGGATCCCTGGCCATGATTTGTGAAAACCTCTCCCAGCTTGACTCCGAGACTCATTCTTCCAATCGGCCTGTCATTGTAAGATTCCGAATTATCCCTGATCTTAATCGTCAACAGATGATCAAAGGATTGATTCATCACATTATCTTCCTTGAAACCTACGGTAGCGGAGTTAGCCAGATTGTTGGCTATAATATCCAGCCGCTTCTGCTCATTAGCCATTCCTGTATAAGCCGTATACAATCCTCTTACCATTACTCAACCCCTTTTCGTATGAATGTGTCAGCTTCTCATTCCGCTTAAAAACTCCACATATTTACCTGTACCAATAGCAACTGCTGTCATAGGATCCTCAGCAGTCATTGTAGTAATGCCAGTCTTCTCTTCTATAAGCTCTTCTATGCCATATAGCAGGCATCCTCCGCCTGTCAGCACAATTCCCCTGTCGGCAATGTCTGCTGCAAGCTCCGGAGGTGTCTTCTCAAGGACACTATGCACTGCCTCAACTATCTGTGCAGTCGTCTCCCTTAAGGCTTCCTCGGTCTCTTCGGATGTGACAGCTATTGTTTTGGGAAGCCCTGTTACCAGGTTGCGCCCCCTTACCTCCATGGATACTGATTCGGGACGGCGGTAAGCCGATCCTATCTTAATTTTAATATCCTCGGCAGTTCTTTCACCAATCAAAAGATTATGCTTCTTTCTCATATATCGGACGATTGCGTCATCAAAATCATCCCCGGCAATTTTTACCGAAGTACTTACAACCGTACCTCCCAGTGAAATAACTGCAATATCCGTTGTACCGCCGCCAATATCTACGATCATATTGCCGCAGGGCCTGGATATGTCAATTCCTGCTCCGATAGCTGCTGCAATGGGCTCTTCGATAATCGCAACCTCTCTGGCACCTGCCTGATATGTTGCGTCTTCAACGGCCTTCTTCTCCACCTCGGTAACGCCGCTGGGAACACAGACGCTGATTCTCGGTTTTCTGAACCTCTGCCTGCCTACCGCTTTTTGTATAAAGTATTTCAGCATCTTCTCAGTTACGGTATAATCAGAAATAACACCCTGTCTCAACGGACGCACCGCAACTATATTGCCGGGGGTTCTGCCCAGCATTAATCTTGCTTCTTCACCGATTGCCTTTATCCTGTTGGTATCCCTGTCAAAGGCTACAACAGAAGGCTCCTTTAAAACTACACCCTTCCCCTTTATATAAACCAATACACTTGCTGTCCCCAGGTCAATTCCTATATCGGTACCCAACATTATGAAACTCCTTTCCATCCGCAATTTTGCGTTTCAGTCATCTATGAATAATTATCAACCCCTGACAGGATTCATAAACATTTTCATATTTTATATTTCTTACCAATACAAGGCAAGTTAAACATATTCGCTTATATTATAGCTTATTTTCCGAAATTTTCAAAGGTTATTTATAAAACTTTTAATATCGTCACATTAACTTATAATACCACATAATCCATATGATGTGAAGTCACAAAAAGCTAAGACCGGGCTAAAAACTATATATTTAGCCCGGGTAAGACAAAGCTGTCGCCGAATTTGTTAATAATCAGCTTATATAACAACAAACCCGGCAAGAGTTTAATTCCTGCCGGGTTATTATAATAGTTTTCTGGTGTATAGATTACGTAATTAGTCCAGAACGGAAACTACCTTACCGGAACCGACTGTCCTGCCGCCTTCACGGATAGCG
>DCTS01000025.1 GCA_002329645.1 Lachnoclostridium sp. UBA1434
GCAATTGCCCTTCTGTCCTCTTTAAAAAATGGTGGCAGGATATTGCAAAATGGACAAAAATTTGATATTATGCAGATAAAAATATGATATTCCGACATAATATGGATAGTATGGAGAAGCGGCAAATAAATCTTCGCAGCATTACATGCTCACAAAGCCATATCTATCCAGCGATATTCTTCTGACGAAAGGACAGACCTAATGAAGGTGCTAGTTTGTTTACCCGGGCAAGACGAGGCAAGAATGATTTTTGACCATACTGCACACACAATCAAGAGCTTGAAGATACGCTGTGAGGTATATTGCTCCTCGGATAACGAACTGATAAGAAAAAAACTGACGGATAATATTTACACCTATGACATACTGATACTGGATGGATTGGACAAGGAATGCCTTGCAATTGCAGAATATCTGCGCAGCCGAAATCTGATTTGCACAATTATTTTTATAGCAAGGGATACATCAAAAATACGCAACATATTCATATACAGGCCGTCTTATCTGGTTACGAAGCCGGAGGATGGCAGGCAGCTTCATGCTGCGGTTAGTTGGGCCTATAATGAACAAATTAAGGCCCGTCCTTATTTTATGGTGAAAAACAAGGACGAGCTTCTTAAAATATATCATTCAGATATTCTCTGGTTTGAGAGCCGGCAAAGAATTGTTGTATTGCATGGCAAAAAGCAGGAGATCTCATTCTATGCAAAGCTTTCGGATGTTCACGAGCTTCTTCCCAAAGAGCATTTTATAAGATGCCATCAAAGCTATATTGTTAATACCGGCATGATAATTCGAGTTGATAAAGTGCTAAGGCATATTTATCTGGCTACGGGAGATGAGATTGAAATCAGCAAGAGTTATTATGCGCAGGTCATGTCTTTTATGGAGGAGCATGCTTTCTAAAACTGCTCTTTCGAAAAATGTCATTTTTTATCCCGATTATTACATATTTATTGAAGGCAGCAGGTTACGTGATTATCATACAACTATCCGGATAGCTAGTAATAATACACAGGATTTACAGGAGGTTATGTTATGTTTGATTACAATGAACTAAACTTTGATTTTGATGGCGACGGAATTTATGATTCACATGGTGAATTCTATGATACTGACTGGGATGGCTTTATAGATACCGCCGCAGTAGATATCACCGGAGACGGAATGCCGGATGTCTTATACACAGACCTGAATAATGACGGAGTTTTCGACCCGGCCATGTTTGACAACAACGGAGACGGAAGCTTTGATACTGCCTTTTATGATACCGACGGAGACGGAGTTGTCGATACAACTGTAATGGATACAAATGGGGATGGTTATTTTGATACATATCATACCGAGCTTGATACTAATATGGACGGAGTAATTGATACAATATCCCACGCAGTCGATTATGACCAGGACGGAACAATTGACAGCATAACAAGCTATAACGATTATGACCATAACGGTATCTTTGATCAAGTTATAAAAAGCTATGATTCCGACGGAGACGGTCAGATTGATACATCTGTAACCTACCTGGATTACGACGGAGACGGCAGTGAGGATGCTGTATTTATGGAGCAGTTCATAGACCGGGATGGTGACGGAAGGGTAGATACATATATCCTTAATACCGATGCGGATGGAGACAATGTATTTGAGGCAGTGGAGGTATACAATGTTGATGCCGAAACCGGTATGATTGAGCTGGATCCCCTTGATGAGAGTGATATAGGCAATACCGCCGGCGTATATATTGATGATTTGGAGCAGTTTGATCCCTCAAAGGCGGATATGGACAGTGTTTCGGGAGATCCGGCCGGCTCAATGAAGGAGTGGGAGTTCCAGGGTGATACGGGAAGGTGCGCATTATACTCCCAGAAATTTGTTATCGAAGAGCTTACAGGTGAGGAAATTGATATAGAAGAGCTGGCCGACCTTGCAGAAGAGAACGGCTGGTTCAGCGAGGAAGGCGGAACTCCTCTGCTGAATATGAATAAAGTCCTTGATCACTACGGAATTAACAATGAAATGAGCTTTCACAATGATATTTCAGAAATAGAGGACTGCCTTAACTCAGGCGGGAAAGTAATAGTATCAATTGACGCGGATGAAATCTGGTACGGGGAAAGTGATGATTTATTCACACCGGGTGACGGTCCCAACCACGCAGTAGAGGTTATCGGTATTGATCACAGCAATCCGGATGAGCCGATGGTTATTTTGAACGACTCAGGTAATCCGAACGGATGCGGGTCAATGATTCCCCTTGATGCATTCCTGGATGCCTGGGAAGACGGGGACTGCCAAATGATAACATGTATGTAATCATAACTGATTACATACATGTTATCATGCAATCACATGCATGAAATGCATTTGATTTAGGATAAACATGTATGTAATCATTTAATCGCATGCATGAAATGCATCTAATCTATGGCACTTATGTATATAATACATATTCATTATATAGTCACACGCATGAAATATAAAATTTCGAAGAACGAGGTGTAATATGAATCACACATTATCTATTGAAAAAGTGAAGAAAAATATAAAATCAAACGCGTTTTTCCTGAATTGTAAAATTCCTATGGGTTATACGATCGGATTTCCAATTCTCATGATAAAGAACGGCTGTCTTTGCCTTGCGCTTCCGTATTTAAAATATAAGACAACCGGAGTAGTTGATAAAACGCTCATTTATCCCATCAAATACCTGATTACTTTGGAGCTTCCTACGGAGAAAATAGTAGGCTTTGAAGATCTTGAATATAACGATAAATTTGCGAATATCAGCTTTAACAAGCCTGTCGGTTACTTCCGTCACGAGGCAATTCGCCGGTATAATAAGTCGCAGTATAAGAGCTTATATGATGAATTGATGCAGGAATACGATAAGGTTATTAATTCCCTCATCGGCGGCCTGGATTACTCGGACGAAGATGAAAGGAGGATGAGGGAGCTTTTGCAGCTTCTGGTTGAACCGTCCCTGCTGCCAATGTATAAGGCAATTGATAGGGATTTTTATAACAAATATTTAGCGAGAGGATAACGATTATGGGATATCAGATAGTCAATTCTGATTTTTTTAAGAAGAAAACGGATGATACTGCAAAAGAAAGTGATCAGCCCGCAGGACAGCGCACATTAAAAGCTTCGCCTGAAAATGATAAGGGGAAAGAAATGTCCAAAGCCGAGCCGCTGCGGCTTGGTGACAGTGTTATTGAAACGGTGTCGGGGTACAGCAAGGCACTTAAGGAAGCTGGCTTTCCTTCCATAGCCGCCGAGGTTGAGAAGGTGTATAAAAATGCTGTGCACGAACGGTTTACAATTGCGGTTGTGGGCGAATTCTCAAGGGGAAAAAGCACATTTATAAATAAGCTTCTTAATAAGGATTTTCTCCCGGTGGGCATTCTGCCTACTACTGCGGTTATAACAAGAATCCGCTACAGTTCTAAGGAAGTTGTTGCAGCCTTTGATGAAAGCAACAGAAAGTCCTTTGAAAGACCGTTGTCCGAAGATTGCTGGGAGGATCTTGTGGCCCATAATTTCAACGGACAGGATTTTAAGGGTACAGTCCTGGCAGGCGTTAATTCGAGATGGCTGCATTCGGGCAATATTGAGTTGATTGACACTCCGGGAGCCGGCGATTTGAACGAATCCCGGGTTAAGTCGGTGGGCGACGCTCTATTGGGATGTGACGGCGCGATTATAACAGTCAGCGCAGCCTCACCTCTCAGCTTAAGCGAAAAGCTTTTTATTGAAGAACGCCTGATTGCAAGGAAGATGCCGTTCATGCTTCTGATTATCACAATGCTTGACCGTGTGCCATATGAGGAAAGAGCGGGGATTATCCGGTACATTAAGGATAAGCTGAAGGGCTGGAATATGGACATCCCGGTTTTTGTTCCATATAGTATCGAGGCAGGTGAGTCCGATTTTGATGACATTATAGGGATGGACAAGATCAGGAAGCAAATTGCAGACTGGATTAATAATCCGGAGCGTGTATATCTTACAGAAGAATGGGTCCTTTCCAAGACAAGTGACTTAGTGAGAAACGCGATTTTTTCTTTGCGGGAACAGCAGAAGCTGTTGGAAGCAGCCGATGAGAAAAAACGGGCAGAAATGATTGAAGAGAAAAAGAATCAACTTTTAAAAGCCGAAACAACCTGGGGAGAATTAAAGCTGCAAATGCAGCTTAAATGCACTGAATGTTATGTAATGCTTGTAAATAAGGTTGATGAATATTCGAACAGCATCACCGAAAGGCTTCAATATGAAGCTTCGCATGCCGTTAACCCGAAAAAATGGTGGACTGAGGACTTTCAATACAGGGCCAAGGTTGAACTTACTAATATGTCGGCGGGTATTGAGAACATTGTATCCAGGCATATCAGCGAGGACGCCAGGTGGTATTGCACAGCTATCGAAAGAACCTTCAATTCATATGTCCTGTTCCAAAAGGAAACCATTTCCGACAAAGAGCTTTTCGGGAGTTTTAATGTAGGCGGAAGACTGGAGTTTGAGGATCTGGACAGGAAGCGCAATGCATTTAAGATAGGCTCTACAGTCTTAAGCATATCCGGCTTTGCGTTATTCAGCGCAATGGGATTCCTGCCGATTGTTGCAACCATGGGTATAGGAACGGGTACAGCCATCTTCTCCGAGCATATTTTCAAGAAAAAGATTGAAAAGCAAAGGGAGGAATTAAAGAATGAGATAGCGCGCTGCATCCCCGCATTCATCCGGAATTCCATGGAGGAAAGTGAGAATCGTCTTAAGGCTGTATATGACAATATTATCAAAGAGGCTGAAAAGAGCGAGAAGGTCTGGCTGGATACACAGTATTCGGCTATTGAAGCAGTCAAGGTAACAGACAATAAAAATCAATATAATGAGATATGCAATCGCATAATGCGGCTTAAGCAGCAGCTTGCTAATGACATATAGAATAACAAAAGGGAAGGATGCAGAATATGAATACCTATGATACCATTAACGATTTTAAGGAGTACCAGAAGCATCAACAGAATTTGGCGGATATTTTAAGGGGAGCCGCCGAGGTAACCAGTGTCCTGAAAATGTCCAAGGAGAGGGAGCTTTCCGAGCTAAGCAGCAAGGTACAGAATGACACCTTTAAGATTATGGTGACCGGTACCTTCAAAAACGGCAAATCCACATTTATTAACGCACTGCTGGGGGAGGAAGTACTTCCTGCATATGCACTGCCTTGTACTGCAGTAATAAACGAGGTAAAGTACGGCACAGAGAAGCGCGCAATTCTGCATTTCCGCAATCCGCTGCCGGATCATCTTCCCGAATGCCTGGCAGAAAAAGCAGTGCGCCATATGAAGCAGCACAAGGGGTCATATGTTCCGCCAATGGAGATCCCATATGATGAAATTGAGGACTATGTTGTTATTCCTGTGGGCGCTGATGAAAAGCAGATGAAGCTGCAAAGCCCGTATGAGAAGGTGGAATTGTTCTATCCTCTGGAGCTTCTGGAAAACGGTGTTGAAATAATAGATTCTCCCGGTTTGAACGAGGATGAAACCAGAACCAGGGTCACGATGGATTATCTGCCCAAGGTTGATGCAATCCTGTATGTATTGAATGCCAATGCCATCTGCGCAGGGGATGAAATGAAGTTCGTGGCCAATGATCTTCGCGGTAACAATATTGATTCCGTGTTCTTTATTGTAAATAGATTTGATCAGATCAGACCTAAGGAACAGCCTCAGATACAGCAGTATGCCATGCTTAAGCTGAAGGAGTTTTATCCTCAGCCGGAGGTATATTGCATTTCTGCGCTGCATGCACTGGACGGCAGGCTGGAAGATAATCAGGCTTTAGTTGAAAAATCAGGCATGCTTCCCCTGGAAAAGCGGCTGACGGATTTCTTAACAAAGGAGAAAGGAAAGGCAAAGCTGGCTTCTCCGGCAAAACAGGTGCGTCAGATTCTCAGCAGGGAAGCTCTGGAGGTTGTTATTCCGAGGGAAAGAAAACTGCTTGACAGCTCTCTGGATGAAGTTAAGCAGCGCTATGAAAGGGTACAGCCTATGCTTAAGGCTGCAACAGTTAAAAAGGAACAGCAGCAGGCTGAAATGGCAACTAAGATTGAGCGAAGCTGCAGAAAGTTTGAACGCCTGGCAAAGCGCAGCATAACAGATATGATTAATTCCGTACCTGTATGGGTGGAGGAATTTACGCCTTCAATCTCTTTAGGTGTAATCCCCTCAAAAGCAAAAACAGAACAGGTAATTAATGAGCTTTCAGAATACCTGAAGGACAAGCTCAGTGAAGCCCAGACGGACTGGCAGCAAAATATCCTGCAACAGGAGATAGAAGAGGAAGCGCTTTCAATCTTCGGCGGGGCTGAACAGGATCTTTCAAAAATATTTCAGGATATTGATGACATTAACGTTGAGCTGACCGGTGAGAACTACAGCTCGGAATCAGTTCCGCTATGGCAGCGTGTGGCGGGAGTAGCCGGCGGTTTGGTGTTAGGTGATGTGGGTCTTGCTTTTTCCGGCGGAGTGAACGGTATCGGCAAGGAGTTTGCAAAAACAGCAGCCTTTGAATTCGGAGCAGGATTTGTTCTCAGTATGCTGGGACTTCTTAATCCGGTTACGCTTATAGGCATTATTGTAGCAGCTTTTATCGGTAATTTTAAGGCAGGTTCATCCATANNTGGAAAAATTAAAAGCAAGAACCGGCGATGTGGTTGTCAATAATATGACCGAACAGGCAGAAACCAGAGCCAAGGAGCTTGCGGACGGCATTGAAAGGAATTTCAGGGAGGTGGCTGATCAGATAATAGACAGCATCACAAANNTACCGACAAGCAGGTTCAGGCAGTTATTGAAGAGCTGCAGCAGGGACAATCTGCAGTTGATGAGCGTAAGGGAGAGCTGGCAGAGAGCGAAAAGAAAATACACGATTTAAATGCAAGACTGGATACTTTAATCTTTGCACTTGTGGGGGCATGATTCTATGGACAAATTCAGACCGAACCAATACGATGATTATTTTTCCATGCAAAATTTAGACAAACTGAGCGATGTTGAAGCACATCTGGAATTTGCGGAGAGGCTTTTAAAGAAATATTCAAGCCAGATGACAGATGATGAGGGACCTCTTAGCAAGGATGATTGGAGAAGCCTTAAGGACCAGCTTGATGTGATCCGGAAGAAGCAGAACGACAAGAAGTTAAATCTTAGTGTAATTGGCGAATTTTCTACAGGTAAAAGCACCTTTATCAACGCTTTGTTAAGAAAGGATCTTTTAGCCTCCAGCGCTTTGCAGGGGACGACTGTTGCGTCAACAGTCATAGATTATTCCAGGCAGCATATGATACATTTGCAGTATCTGGACGGACGTCCGGATGAGAAGCATACATATGACGATATTAGCAGCATGAAGGCAGGCCTGGAGAAATTTACGACAGATTCCTTAATTGCCAGACAGCTTCGTGCGGTTAATGTTTTCCTGCCGGCAGAGGTTCTTAAGGATAATTTCCGCATTATTGATACACCGGGAACGAATGTAACAGAAGCCTGGCATGAAGATGTAACCATCCGTACGCTTAAGGAGATGTCTGACCTGTCCATTGTCCTTATCTCGGCAGAAAAACCGGTGCCGGACACCATGTTAAGATTTGTCAGGAGTCACCTGGAGGCTATTCTGCCGCAATGTGTGTATGCAGTGACAAAGCTGGATACAATCAGGAAAAAGGAGCGGGCAGGTTTACTTGATTATGTGAAGATGAGACTGGAGAAAGAGCTGGAGCTTAAGGAGGCAGTTGTTCTTCCTTATGTATCCACCGTAGTTCTCCCGGATGAACAGACAGAGGCTGATGATGAGCTGCTTGGGATGTCGATGGAAAGCGAGAAGCAGATAGTTCGGCATATGGCTGAGCAGAAGGCTCTTGCCCAGACTAAAAAGCTTACATCCCTGATAGATACTGTATATAAATCCATATCAGCCAGGATGAAACAGATTTCCGATGTATATAACAAGAAGCTAAGCTTGCTTGAGAAGACGAAAAAAACAGATCTCAGCCATTTTGTAGAGCAGGAAAAACAGGTTAGATTAAAGGATTTCGATGATGCTGCAAAGGGTTTGTATAATGATGCGGATAATGAAATCCATATCACCGCAGATAATGCATGTAAGAATATTCTTAACACCTTTGAAACAAAGCAGACTATCGATAATATGAAGGATTATATCAGCGGTACTCTCAGCAAGGATTGCAGCAGTTATGCCATGGCAATTGTCAAGGAGACGGAAGAATATTATAAACCCGTACAAAAGCTTTTTAAAGATGAGATGGGGAAATTTGAAAAGTCATTTAAAAAGCTGTATACATCATTGAACATCATACCTCTTGATATGTCCCAGCCTCAGTATAATCTTCCGCAGAAGGTTGAGATTGAAACGGCTAATATCAGCTCGGCAGCCAGTTTTATTGTAAGCAAGCTTTCAAGTGAGAACAGAGCCTTTTTTGGGGGTGCGGCAGCCGGCGCTGCTATCGGATCTATGATCCTGCCAGGGGTTGGAACTTTGGTAGGAGGTTTTCTCGGGCTTATGGCCGGCGCCGTAGCTGCGCCCGATTCCAATAAGGTTCGTGCAGATTGCAAGGATAAGCTTAAACCCCAGCTTACCAGTTATTATAATAATGTTTGCGATAAATCTATAGCGGCGGTGGATAAATATATAGGACAGATACGCTTATGCCTTTCTAAAGAAATTGACGAATATCTTAAAAGATACAGAGATGAAGTAGACAGGCAAATTGCATATGAAAACGGGCAGAGAGATATAATTACTGCTAAGATTAATGATATACAAAGCGATATGTCCTTAATTCAAAATCGCAAGAAACAATTGGATTCCGTAACAAAGGAGCTAAGCCGATTGGGCAGAAAGGGAAAATAAGCTATGAGTAATAAGGATTATGAGATTTTTCAAGCCTGCTGGACTAAGTTTTCAACCCGGCTAAAAGGGGAAATGATGATGCAGGCAAAGAATAAAACATTTAAGTATCCGGTACTGAACCTGCTTCTTGCTGAAAGCACTGGCTTTTGGGACTCACAGTATTCGGAAGGCGGACGTTGGCTTAAGCAGTATGAAAAGGAAGAGCCGGGGAAGGCCGACATGATAAGAGACATTTTAGTAAAGGATATGAAGTTTACCGAAGTATCAGAAGCAGCTTCCAGGAATGATTTTCTTAAATATGCTCTGCCTGCAGGAAGCGCCGTAGCGGGTTTTGCCATATCACGGATCTTTTCTGCAAGCAAATTAATACAGGCCATATGCACAATTGCTACTGCGGCGGCAGCATATCCGATTGCCGGCAATATACTTGACAAATCTCAAAATAATAAGAGGCAGGAACTGATTCAAGCATATATGAGCCAGTTGGATAAGTATAAGATCAGCGTTGAAAGTATTATGCAGAGTGTGTAGCTTAGAGGGCTGTAGCATAATAACAATATGATATAAAGGAAGGGCGTGTTGAAAACCGGCTTTATTAGTTGGATGCAGCACGCCCTTTAGCTTGTATACCAAGACATATCCTTCATTTCTTTATTTTTCCTGAACATTATGTTATTATTATCCGGGAGGATTTTTAATATGTTTTTGTATCATTATTTTGACAAATCAATCGGACCTTTCGTCAGCTTATCGGATATTCCTATTGATGAAGCAAAGGCCATACTTAGCAAAATCAAAGAGGAAAAGCCAAATGTTCAATGTGCAAATCGACAACCTTCATATATGGAAGACAGGCATTACTATGAGGAGATTCTTAAAGCAGAGTTTATAAAAAAGGGCGGGATGATAAAGCGGCAATCTCCTCACTATATGGTTATCGAGCATAGCCCCTGGTTAAGCACATGGTTCGAGAACTGCGACTTCATAAAGATTCCGATAGAGGAGTTCGACTTAGATACCGTATCATTTACTTATGGCGACTCACATCCCACATTCAGCCCCAGGCCAAGAGCGGATGACTGGAAGGAGTATCGAAGAAAGCTTTATACATATGATGAAATTCTGTGCCTGATTAAGAAATACGGATTGCCGCAGGATTGGAATGATGACGGAAGGTACGGTCCCGAGCGATATATAGAGGCTCATATATGGAGCGATGAAACTGTAGATAAATATCGATGGAGATAGAATGAAGCTTGAGAAACAGCAGAGCTTGAAAAAAACAAAGCTGTAAGAAACATAAAACCGGAAAAAGCATAAAGCCGGAAAAGTATAAAACCGGATAAAGTATAAAACCGAAAAAGCATAAAACCGGATAAATTATATAGAAGGAGATTACACAAAAACCATGATTGGATTAACCATGGAGCAAGCCAGGCGCTTCATGCTCCTTAAGCAGGGCCTGCTGGGAGAGTACAAATTCATAGGAAAGCAGGGAGCTTTAGACTATATTCGCCAGTCAGGATGCATTCAATTTGACCCTGTTGATTCCTGCGGCAGGAATGCGGATTTGACGCTGCAGTCCCGAGTCGGGGGCTTTACTAAGCAGACACTTAATGATTTGTTGTATATTGATCGTAAGCTTGTGGATTACACGGACAAAAACCTCTCAATCATACCGGTAGAGGACTGGCCTTACTTTGAGCGTTATCGCAAGGCTGCGAGGGAAAACGGATTGAGCTTTGAGGGATTGGCAGAGTTGGAGAAGCTGGCCAGGGACCATATAAGGACACATGGCCCGGTAAGCTCCGACGAGCTGCCCGTATCCGGATTAATAAAGTGGCATTCAGCCATCCATTGGAGCGGTAACTGGAGTGGCAGTTCAAAGGCATCGCGCTCGGTACTGGAGCAATTGTATTCAACAGGAGAGCTTGTTATACATCATAAGACAGGCACCAGAAAATACTATGATCTTTCAGAAAGGCATATACCTGCTGAGCTGTTGTATGCACCGGATCCTCTGCCGGATGATTTCGAGCATCTGAAATGGCGGATTATGCGGCGAATTGGTGCAGTCGGGCTTCTGTGGAATCGCCCCTCCGATGCATGGCTTCATATATGGGGTATGGATTCCCGGAACAGGGACGAAGCTTTCAAAGAATTGCTTTATGAAGGCAGGATTCTGGAAATCAAGGTGGAAGATTTAAGGAGCAGTCTGTATTGCAGGGCGGAGGATTTACCGTTAATCGAGACAGCTTCAGATAACTGTGAATTCAAGCCGCGCTGTGAGCTGATTGCGCCCCTTGACTGTATGATGTGGGACAGAAAGCTTATTAAGGCCTTGTTTGGCTATGACTACTCCTGGGAGATATATACTCCGGCAGATAAGCGCAAATACGGTTATTATGTTCTGCCCTTGCTCTATGGTGAAGGCTTTATAGGACGTCTTGAAGCGGTTGCAGAAAAAAAGGCCGGTGTTCTCACTGTTAAGAACATATGGTATGAGAAGGGCGTAAAACCAAATGCTGCAATGAAGGCGGCAATTAAGGACTGTATAGTCCGATTGGCTAAGTTTAATGAATGTGATGTGCTTAAGGACTCAAATGTATAAAGTCATTATACAGATAACCGGCATGCCGCTGCATAAATATATGGCATGCCGGTTCATTAAGTGTTGACATATAAAGCGGCGCTTAATATAATATGTATTGTGCTTAAGAATTACCATAGAGCATTAAGATAACTATAATGTAAAGAAAGGGCAAGGTACCGGCTGTAATGAGGAAATAGTTCACTCAATATTATTGAATATAATGCTGATAATATCAGGCAAGATCAATGCACAGCATCGATTTGCCGGATTACTTTAATTACTTTTGAGTGGATAGTGTCCATATTAGCCGGCGGCTTACCATACCGTATACGCGACCTTTTGAGAATTCTTTTGAGTCTCGGGAAGAATCTAAAGAAAAATTATAAATGAATTACACATGCGTATTTCATTTATAATTATCACTGTAAAAGCGTTTCGCAAGCTAAAATAATTATTTTGGGCAACTATCCTCTCCTGATAAATTTTAAGGAGGGGTTTTTATTTTATTATTGGAATGCAGGGACATTAAGAAATATTACGGCAGCAGGCTGGTTGTCGGTCTGGAAGAGCTGAGGGTATATTCAAGCGACAGGATAGGAATAGTCGGTGTTAACGGGTCAGGCAAGACCACCCTGGTAAATATGCTGTGTCAAAGGCTTGAGCCTGACGAAGGATGGGTCCGCCTGTACGGGGACTACTCATATATTTCCCAGCTTGAACCGCCCGAGGTTAGGAGCTTGAGTACTGAAACGGCGTCTAAATTCGGCGTTTCGGACACATGGAATGAGAGCATGAGCGGCGGCGAGCAAACCCGGTTTAAGCTTGCGGCGTGCTTTGGCAATACCCGTATGATGATCTTCGCGGATGAACCAACCAGCAACGTGGATATGAAAGGCATAGAACTAATGGAAGATAAGTTTGCCGGTTATGAGGGCGCAATTATTCTGGTTTCCCATGACCGCAGCCTGCTTGATAAAATATGCAGCAAAATACTGGAGATTGAAAACGGCAGGGTGAAGCTGTATAGCGGTAATTACAGCGATTACTGCATGCAAAAGGAGCAGGAGAAGGAAAGGGCAAGATTTGAGTATATTCAATACACCGGTGAAAGAAAAAGGCTGGAGGAAGCGGCAATTGGCTTAAGGCAAAAATCTTCTTCAGTCAGGAGGGCTCCGAAAAGAATGGGTAATTCGGAGGCGAGGCTTCACAAGATGGGGAATCAAAAGGCCAAGGCTTCATTGGAGCGGGCAAGGAAGAGTATTGCCACAAGAATTGAACAGCTGGAGGTTAAGGAAAAGCCGGCAGACATCGAAGGAATCAGGCTGGATATGGCTGATATCAAGAAGATTTACAGTAAAATCGTCATTGAAGGAAGTAAAATAAACAAGGCATTCGGGAATAAGGTTATCTTTAAGGATGCCGGGTTTACGATAATGAACGGCTCGAAAACGGCTCTTATCGGCCCTAACGGCTGCGGAAAAACCACCCTGGTTAAGATGATACTTGACAGGGATCCTTCCGTCAGGGTATCCTCCGCAGCCAGGATTGGCTATTTCAGCCAGGATATGAGCATACTGGATGAGAAACTGTCCGTGCTTGAAAATGTTATGAAAACCGGTATTTATAATGAGAGCATTGCAAGGACATTACTGGCAAGGCTGTTGTTTAAGCGGGAGGATGTGTATAAGCCGGCAGGAGTCTTAAGCGGAGGGGAGAGGGTAAAGGCGGCCTTTGCTAAGATACTTATGGAGGATATTAACCTTCTGATATTGGATGAGCCTACAAACTACCTGGATATCCCGTCTGTTGAAGCTATTGAGGAGGCTTTATGCGGCTTTGACAGGACCCTGCTGCTTGTATCTCATGACCGGAGCCTGATAGGCAAGGTTGCAGACAGCATAATAACTATTGAAAATTATAAAATAAATGTTTACAACGGAACATATGAAGAATATCTTAATAGGAGGAGCAAGGCTGCAGGCAATACAAAGGAAGATATTGAAAAGCAGATTATGGTTTTACAAAACAGGCTGTCCGATATTATCGGAAGATTATCCATGCCGTCAAAAAAGGATGACCTTGAGGCTCTCGACAGGGAATATAAGGGTGTTTTAGGTGAACTTAAGCGGTTAAAAGAAGAAATATGACATTATGTTACGAAAAAATACCATATTATATTGCTCTTTATAAAATGCAATAATATAATACTATATAAGCAGATAATCGGCCAATATGCCGGTTCATTCCGGGATGATGTGATAGGCATGAAATATATTGCAGTATTTAAGAGAAATATAGTTTATGTGTTGAACATTGAAATACTTGCCCTGTTTATGTATACTTACGTTATTTTTCCCGCATGTCAGATGCTGTTGGAAAAGGTAATGGCATCACAGGGTTACTGGTATTTCATTGATGACAATATTATGGCAGGCGTTAAGAATATATTGATATTATTAACGCTGCTTTTCATTGCAATTATTTTAGGCCTGTGTTTTTATTTTGAAATAATTATTCTGATTAACACCTTAAGCAGTGAGAATCATACATTAATAACCATTCTGAAAAAGAGCCTTCATTCATTAAGGAAGTTATTTTCACCCTTCGGAATACTTCTGGCTATTATCTCATTTTTTACCGGCATAATAATGCATCTCAACCTGCTGGCAAGGATTCTGGAAAACCTTGGATTAATCAGACATATCAGGCTTTATTTTGCAAATCATAAGGAATTAATTCTGCCGGCGTTTCTTGTCCTGCTGGCACTGCTTTATATAATTTTACGCTATTTGTTTGTTTACTCGCTGCTTGCGGGTGAAGACATGTCAGTCAAAAAGGCATATGGATTAAGTGCAAAATTAATGAAAAACCGCTATCTTAATTCGGCATTTGTGATGTTTAAATCCAATGCGGCAGCATTGGTGATTTTTATGGTCTTATATTTGATTGCAATGTTTGCCTCTCTGCTTATTATCAGGAATAATGAAATAGTCAGACTGCAATATGCCGTAAGTATGACCGTTATGGATACAATAAACCGGCTGCTTTTATTCTTTTACAGTATTGCCATAGTAATTGTCAATCTGGAAACGGTCCTGTTTCTTAAAAGAAAATATAACATACGGGACGAGCAGACAGGCCTAAGGCAAACCAAGCCCGCATCCGGACAGAAGAAAAAGCCCGGAATACTTAAGGTTACACTGACATTAGCAGTGCTTTGCTCAATGGTGCTTTTCATTTTGATTAACGATGATTTCCTGCATAATTTCCGTTTGCAGACAGGTTATGATCCGGAAGGAAGAAAGCCTGAAATCATAGCCCATCGCGGCAACGCCTTCTCCGCGCCTGAAAACACGCTGGCTGCCCTTATATCCGCAATGGAGGAAAAAGCGGATTGTGCCGAGATTGATGTCCGGCTGACCAAAGACGAGGTGCCCGTGCTTATGCATGACAGCTCATTGTTAAGGACATGCGGCATTAACAAAGAGATATCCAAGCTTACCTATTCACAGCTTTCAGGGCTTGACGCAGGTTCCTGGTTTTCTCCTGCCTTTAAGGGGGAGAAGATACCTACGCTCCTGGAGGCACTTGAGCTGTGCAAGGATAATATGGCTCTTATGATAGAAGTAAAAACCGATAACGACAATGAGCGGATTATTGCTCAAAGGGTTGTTGAGAATATCGAGGAAATGGATATGGAGCAGGATGTTATAGTTGCGTCCTTTGATATAAATGTGCTGAAGGAGGTTAAGGAGCTTAATGAAGCAATTGCCACATGCTTAATCTTAAGAGTTGCTTACGGCAATGTGGAGAACATGGAGGAAGTGGATATATTCAGTATAGAATCAAGCTTTATTCAAAAGTCTGTGATACGCAATATAAAAAAGAGCGGCAAGGCCCTGGCGGTGTGGAACGTAAATGACAGCAGACGTCTGGCATCAATAAGCGATATGGATGTGGATATGGTAATAACCCGCCGTCCCGTAATGGCAAGGGAAATGTTTTATGAGGATGTTGTTCCTGGATTTTTAAACAAGTTAATTATATCATTCTTAAAATAAATTCTTGAAATATGGCGTTATTTAATTCTTTGCTTTATTTACCATAATAAATATTATATAATATATATAGGTTTTGTTAGCAGACTGAAGGCCGGGCAAGCATGGCTGAATTTCTGCATTAGGCTTGTTTTGTCAACACAGTATTACACAGGAGGAAAGCATGAATAAGATTATTGCGATTTTTAGGGGTTTGCTATCAAAGTTAAACAGCATCGTAATTAAGCTGCTGATGGTTACTGTAAACGCTCTGCTGATATTAAGCCTGGCCCTGACATTTGTTGCAACTGTTACATTGGAAAAATCAATTCAAAACAGGGAGAAGGAATCTCTTAAGAACACGGCATATGCCCTTAAGAATGCCTATTATATTCTGACCGGCGGTGACTTTACCCGACTGGAGGCATATGTCAATGAGCACCTGGATAATGGCGAAGCGGATGTCACAGGTTCGGCAACCGCCAACAGNNAATGTTGTTAATGCAATAAATCTTATGAATACCTTCAATGCCGAAACTGATGTTACGGTGTCTTTGTTCTGGCATGATGAAAGGATACTGACTACAATAAAGGATAACGAAGGCAATCACATACTTGGAACCAGGATGTCCGGTGAGGCAAATAAGGCTGTGCTTTCAGAAGGCAAGGATTACTTCAGCCATAAGGTTATTATACAGGACCAAGGCTATTATGCGTTTTATGCCCCCATTAAGGAGGGACAGAAGGTACTTGGAGCTGTAGAAGTTGCGATTGACAGCAGGGTTCCCAATAAAATCGTACACGATATAAGATTTAACTTAATAATAATTGAGAGCTGTATAACCCTGTTGGCTATTGCCGCATCATTGATAATAGTCAGAAAGATGGTCGCAGGTATTATAAGGGCAGCCGCAAGCCTTTATGAGCTGGCCGAAGGAGATTTGACAGTAGAGGTATCCGAGAAGCTGCTTAAGCAGAAGGATGAAATCGGCATGCTTACGAGGTCCACGCAGCACCTTAAGGACAAGCTGAAAACTATTGTGCTTCAGCTTAACAGATCAATAGGCCTGTTGGGAAGGACAGCAAATGATCTGGATTCAGGTACGGAAAAGACCAGACAGGCAATTAACGATGTTACCCAGGCAATGGCTGAGATTTCCGACGGGGCAATGTCCCAGGCGGCAGATACATACAAGGCAAATGAGAATATAATTCATGTCGGCCAGCAGATAAATCATATATCCCAGGCTGTGAATAATTTAAAGGATAAGGCCGGGGATATCAGCAATGCAAGTGAAGAAGCAATGGATATTGTTACAAAGCTTGAAGCGTCCGCCAATAATACCATGAGCGCCGTTGACAATATAACCAGGCAAACCGAGATTACAAATGAAGCTGCGGAAAAAATCAGAAAGGCTTTACTGGTAATAACGGATATAGCAAAAAGAACCAAGCTGTTGAGCTTAAACTCCTCTATTGAGGCTGCGCGTGCGGGTGAGCATGGCAGGGGCTTTGGCATTGTCGCCGGAGAGATTAAGGCTTTAGCCGAACAATCGGAGGTTTCTGTAAAGGAAATAGCGGAAATAATTAATAATCTGCTGACAGAGTCCGTGAAATCCCTTCAGGCTGCAAGGACTGTTAAGGGTTCAATCCAGGATCAGATGATAAAGCTTGACAATACCAGGCAGCAATTTGATATAGTAATGAACGGAGTTATGGAATCTAAAGTCAGTATTGATAATATTTATGATAAAGCCCTGGTGCTTGACAACAGCAGGAGCGAGCTTGTCGGCACAATTGAATCCCTTTCTGCAATCAGCGAAGAGTATGCGGCAAGCACTGAAGAGACATCTGCTTCAGCTGAGGAGCTTAAGGAAACTATAAACAATCTGGCTGCACAGGCTTCCGAGTTAAGGAAGATGGCTGATGAGATAGAAGTAACCTTAAGTGTATTTAATGTATGATAAGCTGTTGGATGGATATATTGAGTATTAATTATGATATATGCAGTTGGGTGTATATATAGAATATTGATCATGATATAAGCAGTTGGGTGTATATATAGATATTTAATTGTGATATAAGCAGTCGAATGTATATAAAGATTAAACTGTAATATAAGCCGCAGGGTATATAAATAAACATAATCGGGTGTAATTATTATTTTTATATAATAGTTACACCCTTTTTTGGGTCTTTCATTAAGTTGCTTCCGGCTATATGTGACAATATATCGGTTCATAGAAGACAATTGCATGAAAGTATTTATCTGTATTGTAAATAATTTCGATAATATATATGATTGTACTAAAGAATGAAATACAAATTGTTATATTTGAAAAAGTAGTCCAAAAATGATACCGTTTATTAACCAAAATAACAACTATAACAGATGGAACTGGTATACAATGACATTGTGCTTAAGTATGCATCCATCTGTTATGGAATGGAGGGAGTATGAGCTCATACATATATGAGGCAATTGAACATGATAAAAGGTTCCCGGCCAAGATTTTTACTACTTCAATAGGCAAGTCAAGTTATCACTGGCATTATGACTATGAGATGATGCTGGTATTGAAGGGTTCGGTTATCTTAAACATATTTCCCGAATCCTGCATAATGAAAACCGGGGATATAGCTCTTGTTAACAGCAAGACAGTGCATGGCTTAAGTAAGACTAATGAAGATAATATTTGCCTGTTTATACAGCTTAAGCAGGAGCTTTTTGAAAACTGGCAGGATAAGAATCAGAACTACAGGTATTATCTGAACAGTGCAGTGAACAAGGTGGAACCCAAGGTGCCATATGCAACGTTTATCAGAAATGCCGCACTTATAGGCCTGGAGTATGAAGGGAAGCATTTATCTAATTTCTACCGCATTAAGGCTCTGCTTTATACCTTAATTGCCGATCTGTTTGAGTATACTCATTATGACATCAGGGAATATTCGGATAAAAGCGCAACCGTTGAGGAATCTGATACTCTGCTTAAGATACTGGAGTATATCGATCTCAATTATTACTCGGACAATATTACCGAAGAGCTGTGCAGTATGATAGGAATGTGTGAAAAGACGCTTTACCGGTTCCTGAAAAGGCATACGGATCTGACTGTGAAAGAGCTTGTTATATCGCTTAAGATTGAAAAAGCCCAATTCCTGTTATCCTCAACGGAAAAACCCATTAATACAATAGCCCATGAGTGCTGCTTCGGTAATGATAAAACATTTTACAGAATATTTAAGAAGGAAACGGGAGTAACTCCTATGGAATACAGGCTCCACGGAAGCAATGTGGAGAAAAACAAACAAGTCCAGGGCTACTTAAGTTTCAGCAAGAATGAAGCTATTGAATTAATGAAGAGGATGTTATAAACAACTGAGAGTCTATAACTTAGTAAAGAAAGAGGGAGAATTTCTATGAAATGCACAAAAAAATACCGCATTGCCTATACCGACAGGGCGAAGGAAATAGTCGGCAGGCTGACCCTGGAGCAAAAGGTCAGTTTAATGAGCGGATCTATCAGTCTTAACGACATGTTAGTAGATATGCAGGATAATAAGCATTATAACTATAATCCTTATCCGGCCGGCGGTATTGCTGAAGAGGGAATACAACCGGTATTGTTCTGTGATGGGCCGAGAGGTGTTGTATGCGGAAAGGGTAAGAGCACCTGTTATCCTGTATCAATGTGCAGAGGAGCGACCTTTGATACCGAACTCGAGGAAAGAATCGGGAAAGCTATAGGCAGAGAGATTAGAGCATATGGAGGAAATCTGTTTGGCGGAGTGTGCATAAATCTTCCTTACAATCCCGGATGGGGAAGGGGGCAGGAAACATACGGGGAGGAATCCTTCCACCTGGGTCAGATGGGATCGGCGCTTGTAAGGGGTGTACAGGAAGAGAATGTAATAGCCTGTGTAAAGCATTATGCTTTCAACTCAATGGAAATATCCAGGTTTAAGGTAAGCGTGGATTGCGATAAGAGAACTGAGAGGGAGGTATATCTTCCTCATTTTAAGGAATGCATAGATAACGGAGCAGCCTGTGTAATGAGCTCCTATAATCTGTATAAGGGGACCCAATGCGGGCATCATGACTATTTATTAAATAAGGTATTAAAAGAGGAATGGGATTTTGACGGATTTGTAATGAGCGACTTTGTGTGGGGCATCAGGGATACTGTTGAAGCAGCTAACGGAGGGCAGGATATGGAGATGTGCTGTACCCTGCTCTTTGGCGACAAGCTGGTTGAGGCAGTAAGAGACGGCAGGGTGCCCGAGGAGAAGATCGACCAGTCCGCAATTCGCATAATGCGGACTATATTAGCATTTACCGAGGCTGACAACAGAATATATGACAAATCCTTAATCGGCTGCAAGGAGCATGTGGCATTGGCTCTGGAGGCAGCCAGAAGGGGCATCACGCTAATACAGAACAAGAATAATGTGCTGCCATTTAAAAAGGATAAGGGTTCACGTATCGTTGTGCTTGGCAAGCTGGCTAACAAGGAGAATACAGGAGATTACGGCTCCAGCAGGGTGTACCCGGATTATGTGGTTACTCCGCTGCAGGGAATAGCAAGGGAGGCATCGGAGTCTGAGGTTATATTCAATGACGGCTCCAATCTTGAGCATGCCAAAAGGCTGGCTTCGGAAGCCGACTGCGTAGTATTTGTGGTTGGTTATGATCATGATGATGAGGGCGAATATGTATCTGAGGATAAATCCAGCGGTTATACCGGTTCAATCGGAGGAGACAGAGTCGATTCTCTTGGACTTCACAGGGATGAAATCGAGCTTATACGCGAGGTGGGGCCTGTTAACAGCAACTCCGCAGCAGTACTTATCGGCGGCAATATGATAATGATAGATGAATGGAAGGATTGTGTAGGAGCTATCCTTATGGCTTATTATCCGGGTATGGAGGGGGGAACCGCGATTGCCGAGATTTTATTCGGCAAGGTTAATCCCAGCGGTAAGCTGCCCTTTGTAATACCTGTAAAGGAAAGCGATCTGCCCCGGGTAAACTGGGATACCACAAGCCAGTATTATGAATATTATCACGGCTATGCCAAGCTGGAGAAGGAAGGGATAGCGCCTTCGGTACCTTACGGCTTCGGACTTTCCTATACTGATTTTAAGGTCTACGATGCGGACTTCTCGGTGGGGAAGGATGAAATTACGGCAAGCTGCAAGGTTAAGAATACTGGCAGTATGGATGGCGCAGAGGTAATCCAGCTTTATGTCGGGTTCTCCAATTCCGGCGTTGACAGACCGGTTAAGCTGCTTCGCGGCTTTAAGCGTGTCGAGGTGAAGGCAAAGAAGGAGAAGAAGGTCACTATAACCTGCCCTCTGGAAAAGCTTAAGTACTATAATCCGGAGACTGAGCAATGGGAGCTTGAGCATATGGAATATGAGGTATATATCGGAACAAGCAGCGACAACAGGGATTTGCTGAAGGGTACATTCAGGATATAGCATTAAAGTAATTAAGAATGAAGGGAATGGAAGCTTAATGAAAAATGAACCTGTTTTATCTGCAAGGGGTGTTTCCAAGGCTTTTGGCCCCACAAGAGCGCTGATTGACGTTGATATTGACGTTTATAAAGGTGAAGTGAGGGGCTTAATAGGAGAGAACGGTTCGGGAAAATCAACCTTCTCGTCTATTATAGCCGGAGCCCAGGGGGCTGACAGCGGTGAATTTACCTTGAACGGGGAGAAGTACAGCCCAAAAAACATGGTAGATGCACAGAACAAGGGTGTCAGCATGATTATTCAGGAAATGGGCACCATCTCAAAAATCAATGTAGCCTCCAATATTTTTGCGGGACGCCTTGACCAGTTTAAAAAACACGGATTACTTGACAGCAAGAGTATGATAGCGGCGGCCAATAAGGTGCTTGAAGAAATCGGAGCCGGAGATATCAAGGCCGAAATGCTGATTGACAGGCTAAACTTTGAGGACAGGAAGATCGTTGAGATTGCCCGTGCTTACGTAACAAATCCTGATCTGCTTATAGTTGATGAAACAACTACGGCTCTGGCAGAGAAGGGAAGAAGAATCATTTATTCCATCATTAACAGGATGTATGAGGAAGGTAAGGCGGTATTATTCATATCCCATGACCTTGACGAGCTGATGAGCGTATGCAATACGGTTACGGTCTTAAGGGACGGACAGGTTGTTGACACTCTTGATAAGGACAAAATGTCTGTTGACGCCATGCGAAGCCTGATGGTGGGAAGAGAGCTTCAGGGAAGCTACTACAGGAGCGATTATGACGGCAGCTTCAGTGACGAGGTGGTTCTTGAGGCACATCAGGTATCTCTTAATCCTTCCCTTGAGAATGTGGATATTACTTTACATAAGGGAGAAATCCTCGGCATCGGAGGGCTCTCAAGCTGCGGTATGCATGAGCTTGGCAGAGTATTGTTCGGGATTGACAAGCCGGTTACGGGGTATGTATGCCTGACCGGCAAGAATGTTACGGTAAAAAGTTCAAGCCTGGCGGTAAAACATAAAATGGCTTATGTTTCCAAGGACAGGGATAAGGAAGCTATAATTCTCAATGCAACGATAATGAATAATATCGCTCTGCCATCCTTAAAGAACATATCAAAAGCACGTGTATTTATACCCAAAGCCTCTGAAAAAAGAATGGCACAAAAGCAGATTGAAACCTTCAGCATAAAATGCCGAAATGCAAGTCAGCTTGTAAAAGAGCTTTCGGGAGGCAACAAGCAGAAGGTGGTATTCTCAAAGTGGCTGGCCAAGGAAAGCGACATATTCATACTGGACTGCCCTACCAGGGGTATTGATGTGGGTGTCAAGGCAACAATGTATAAGCTTATGATGGACTTAAAGAAGATGGGCAAATCAATAATCATGATTTCCGAGGAGCTTGTAGAGCTTATCGGAATGAGCGACAGAATTATAATACTGAAGAACGGCATCATACGTAAGGAGTTTCAGCGAAGCAAGGATCTTAAAGAACAGGATATTATACCGCATATCATATAGGGGAGAGGTATTATGGATATTACGTGTGAAAGCAAGGATGAAAAGAACCTGCAAATACAAATGGAGCTTGATAAAAAGGCTAAACGGACGAGAATCATCGGGAATGTGCTGCCTTTTACCGGACTCGCATTTATAACGATTTTCTTTCTGGTAGTGACAAAGGGTGTGCTGATAAATCCGAGCAATCTTGAAAATCTTCTGAACCAGTGCTTTACACTTACAATAATCTCGGTGGGAGCATCCTTTGTATATGCCCATGGCGGATTCGATTTTTCATTGGGAGCATCCTGCGGACTGGCTCAGCTTGTCGGTGCGGCTCTGCTGGTTTATACGGATACACCGATCTGGCTTGCAATTACCTTGTGCATACTTACTGCGGTTACGTGCAGCGCTATTGTAGGAGGTTCATCCCTGCTGTTTGGCGTACCGGTATTTGTAGCATCGTTGTGTGTCAGGTCCATTGCAATCGGCATACTGTCTACAGCCACATCTGAGACGGAGATCATACTTAATTACGGCAAATATCAGTATATCAGCAATACGGGGGTAAAGGCCGTGGTACTTCTTGCCATTGTGGCGGCGGGCTTCTTTATGTTTGAATATACCAGGCTTGGAAAATATGAAAAGGCTATCGGCGGCAATATACTGACAGCACAGCAGGCAGGCGTTAAAACAGGCAGAAATATCTTCATAGCGTACATAATCCTGGGGATATGCGTAGGTATTGCAGCCACATTTACAATGTTCCGCACATCCCTTATATCTGCACAGACGGGAAGCGGTCTGGAATTTGATGTTATGACAGCTATAGTATTGGGTGGATTTCCGCTGACCGGAGGGGACAGATCTAAAATACAATCGACAATAATAGGTGTAATGACTGTAACTATACTATCAAACGGACTTATATTATGGGGACTGGATCCCAGCCTTATTAACGGCATAAAAGGCATATTGTTCCTGGTAATCGTAGGACTGTCATACGATCGCAGCANNTAATGAGGAGGATAGATATGAAAAAGTTAATTGCTGTAATACTCATCTTGGTTATTGTAATTTCTATGACCGGCTGTAAGGGGGCATCGGAGAGCGGACTCGGAAAGGACAGAAAGGATTTTAAAGTTGACTGGGAGGGACCTGTTAAGGAGAATTTGCCAAGGTATAAGATAGGCCTGGTATATGCACAATTTACCGACAAGCTTGGTTCTCAGATGCAGAACGCCATGAAATATCTGGCAGATGCTTTCAATGTAGAGTTTTCTTATATTGAATCCGGAGGCGATGCCGAGCAGACATTAAAGATCATGGAGAGCGCCGCACAGACAGGACTGGACGGTGTATTGATGGTTGGAGGCACTCCGGCTATACTCGATGCACTCGGAGATATACCTCTTGTTACAATTCAGGCAGAGCCCACCAATGATGAGGTTGCTGCTGAGATGTCAACCTACGATAATTACCTTGGCGCTGTATGTGAAAATGACTATGATGTAGGCTACAGAGCTGCCGAGGCATTGTATAAGCAGGGAGCAAGAAAGTTCGGCCTGCTTGGCATTACAAAGGGATTATCCAAGACACATGACCAGAGAGCCAAGGCATTTGTTGATTTTGTAAGTAAACAGGAGGATGCCGAGCTTTTGGCAGAGGATTACAGTCTTGCAAAATTAGCAGAAGGTATAACAGCCTTTGCTGCTTCATTCCCTGAAATGGACGGACTGTTCTCAACTATCGGAATGGAATCGGCATATCAGGCTATGAGAACCGAAGGCCTCACAGGCAAGGTTAAATTCGCTACCATAGATATATCGGAAAGCACCGGGGATTACTTCGAATCAGGGGATCTGGCATGGATTGCCGGCGGACAGTACGGAACTACTATGGTAGGCTTTGCAATACTTTATAACTACCTTGCGGACGGCACCAGGATTATACCTGACACCAAGGAAACCTTCTATCGGCCGTTCCTGGAGATAAGCAGCCTTAAGGAATTCGAAACCTATGTAAAATATGTTGACAGTGAAATCCCTGTATATTCTATCGGTGAGGTTGCCAATATGATCCATGCCTTTAATGAAGATGCTGATTTTGAGTATTTCCAGAAGCTGGCTGAGGATTATTCCATGGAGGATATTAAAACAAGGCATGCTGAGTTGTTTGATGAATAGCATATAGCCGACGAGGTGATAATTTGAAGAATGAAAAGCTCAGGGCATTAATATTTAATACAATAAAGGCTGTACTTTTTCCGCTTGTAACATATTTCATATTCGTTATACTGACAAAGGGCAGAATGCTGAATATGAGAACAGTTATGACAATAATCAAACAGTCCTTTTACCCTACGATTATATGCTGGGGACTTATTCTGTGCATGTCGGTGGGTATGATGAACTTTGCTGCCGGAGGGGTGATACTTGCCTCAACCATTATCGGCGGAAATTTGATGAAGCTGACAGGTACGGGCTTCGCAGGTTATGTTATACTTACGATGCTTACTGCGCTTATATTATCGGCAGTTACCGGACTTATGTATAATAAGATGAGAATACCGTCCATCGTGCTTACGATCGGGCTTGTGCTGATATTTGAAGCGCTGCCCCGGGCATTATGGAGCGGTGGGGTGACAATACCGGGAAGAATGACATTTCTTGCCCAGAGCCCATATTGCTACTTTATCATGGCGGTAATGTTTGTCCTGTTTTATATCATTTACAATAAGACGGCGTTCGGACATAATCTGCGTGCAATAGGCTCAAATCAATCCATAGCTGTCAGTGTCGGGCTGGATCTGGACAAAATCAAGTTCACCTGTTATATGGTGGCAGGGCTGTTCCTTGGAGTGGCTGCTTTGCTGTACGGGTCCATCCAGGGGGAGATCAGGAATGTAACATCCCTTGGCTCCATGCTTATCATGATGGATGCCTTCATGGGCGTATTTCTGGCTTTCTTCCTTGCCAAGTTCTGCAACCTTACCGTAGCGGTATTTATCGGAACCCTTACCATGAAGCTGATAAACATCGGCTTCGTAGCAATGGGTCTTCAGGGGACGGTACGGGATATAACCACGGGGCTTTTGCTTATGGTACTGCTGGCAATCTCCGCAAATGAAGGTATGTTTGAGCGGATGAGGGCGAACAGGATGTTTGCACGGGCAGCAAATGCCAAATATATGAGCAAGACAGGCACATCCGGAGGCAATACGGCAGAGAATGCCGGGGAATAGAAATAAGAAGCTACAAAGAACATATATTTAATTATTTGGTTGCGAAACAGGAGGCGGTTAGAATATGCCTCCTGTTTTAGTACTTCATTTGTATTATACCTCATCCTGATAAGCATCGTCAGGTTAGTTGACACTGTAAAGCATTTCGGAATATGCCGGATAGGGCCAGTGCTTTTTGGCAACAAGGGTCTCAAGCTCATCAACTATAACCCTCAGCTCGGACATTGCAGCAAACACGCTATTACGGTATTTTGTCGCAAGTACAAGCACATCGCTTCCGTTTTTCGCCTCCTGAACCGCTTTTTCAAGGGAGTTAAGCTTCTCAAGCAGCTTGCCGGACAAAGCCGATATATTGCTTAAGAGATACTCCTCAAGACTGCAATCATATCCACCTAACGACTTCTTGCCGCTGACCAACCGGGTAAGCTCATTTTGATAAGCTATGCAGGCAGGCATTATACCCTTCCTGACCATGTCTATCATTGTCAGAGCTTCAATATTCAGCGTCTTGCAATAATTTTCAAACATGATTTCATATCTTGAATGGATTTCCTTTTCGGTAAATACATGATGGCGGCCAAAGAGTTCAATGCTTTTTTCCGAGATAAATGCGGGCATTGCATCAACCGTGGTCATTAGGTTGGAGAGCCCTCTTTCCTTAGCTTCCTCCACCCATTTCTCGCAGTAATTGTTGCCATTGAAGATAATTCTCTTGTGCTCACGTATGGTCTTCTTAATCAATGAAGAAAGCTCAGTCTTAAAATCCTCTGCATTTTCAAGAACATCCGCAAAATCACGAAGTATCTCGGCTACGGCAGTGTTGAGCACAATATTCGGTCCGGCAATGGAGAATGCGGAGCCCAGCATCCTGAATTCGAATTTATTGCC